>JAFDDO010000088.1 GCA_019310825.1 Deltaproteobacteria bacterium
GGATTTCTGGCACATCTCAACTGGATATACTACTGCGGCTTACTGGCCACCTTTGCACTCCTGGTAATGCAAAGGCTGGTGGTAAACCCCAAAGACCTTTCCCGTATGAATATGGCCTTTTTCACCTTTAACGGGGCCATAAGCATAATCCTGTTTACCGCAACAGCCTTTTCTCTTATCTGGAAGGTCTGATGCCCAGGTTCGACATACCTGCAAATATTGTAGAACAGACACAACTCGCCCATGGTATTTTCCTGCTTACGGTCAATGCCCCTGCAATTCTGGATTCAGCCAACCCTGGGCAGTTTTGCATGCTTGAGGTTAAATACAATAATAGTAGGGACCCTCTGCTTCGCCGCCCCCTGTCTATTTACAAGACCCGGGCAAACGGACAAATAAGCTTTCTCTACAAAGAAGTCGGCAGAGGCACCCGCCTGCTCTCGAAGCGGCGCCCCGGGGAGATAGTCAGGGTGCTGGGACCGCTGGGACAGGGCTTCAGGTTAATCCATGACCGTCCTTGCATACTGGTAGGCGGAGGACTCGGCATTGCATCTTTGCTCCTTCTGGCAGAGAGGATTAACCAATCCGGCAAACTCATCATCTTGATTGGGGCAGGGAATGCTTCGGAAATTCCGACCGTTGAAGACTTCTCCGGACTTACCCGATATTTTCATGTTGCAACCGAGGACGGAAGCCTTGGGCAAAGGGGAATGGTAACAGACCTGTTGGCTCAGACGCTCCAGGAAATCACAGGCATGGCGCAGATCTATACCTGTGGTCCGTGGCCTATGATGAAGGCTGTCTATCATATGGTCTGTAAAAGAAATATTCCCTGCCAGGTCTCACTGGAGGCTGCTATGGCTTGCGGCATAGGACTGTGCCTGGGCTGTGCCGTTCCGAAATCAGATGGCCAGGGCTTTCTACACGTTTGCAAGGAAGGACCGGTATTTGATGCAGATCAAGTAAATTGGGAGTACAGCTTGTGATCCATCAAAAAAATCCGATCTCCAGATTTCCAAATCTCTCAATTAACATAGGTCCTCTCAGGCTTAAAAACCCAGTCTTGCTCGCATCAGGGACCTGCGGTTATGGAACGGAATTAGACGGTCTTCTTGATTTGGAGCAGGTAGGTGGAATTATAGTAAAGGGCATTTCCATAAAACCACGTCCGGGGAACCCTCCCCCCCGCCTAGTAGAGACCCCCTGCGGCCTCTTAAACTCCATAGGGCTTGAAAACGTAGGAATAGAGTCTTTCATTAGGGACAAGCTCCCATGGCTTAGGAATGTAAAAACATCTTTGATTGTCAACATCCTCGGAAACTCAGTTGAAGAATATTCTGAAATAGCTAAAAAGCTTGATGGGGCAGAAGGCGTCAAGGCCATTGAGGTAAACATCTCGTGTCCGAATGTAAAGGCAGGGGGTATTGCATTCGGTACAGATCCTGAAGCAGCGGCAAGTGTAACTCATGCCGTTAAAAAAGCCACAAGCCTTCCTGTAATAATAAAGCTCACACCAAATGTGACTGATATTACCGAGGTTGCCCGGAAAGTTGCAGCCTCAGGGGCGGATGCCATTTCTCTCATAAATACCCTCCTGGGTATGGCCATAGATATTAAGTCCGGGCGTCCGGCCCTGGCAAATGTATTTGGAGGACTCTCAGGCCCGGCGATCAAACCCATCGCCCTGCGCATGGTCTGGCAGGTAGTACGAGCTGTAGACATTCCTGTAATCGGTATCGGTGGTATCAGTACTCCGGATGACGCGATCGAATTCCTGATGGCCGGTGCAAAGGCAGTTGAAATTGGTACTGCAACACTCGTACGGCCAGACACTGCAAAGAACGTGCTGGCCGGCATCAAAGACTACATGGAGACCAACAGCATACAAAATATAGAGAATTTGCAGCTGCCTGCATAAAAATTATTATAGGCGTTTACAGGTTCGGGTTTAGGGCTCATGTTTACCGTTCTTTCGTTCACTTAGCGAGTTAGCTCTCGGGCCATTGAAGCATTTTACAACCACTTCATTCCCATCGTAGTGGTGGATTGGATGATGCCTGAGACAGATGGCCTCCAGTCCTTTTTCAACGGTTAAGTAATTGAGTCTTCTGTCTCCTCGTCGCCCCGTCCCACTTTCTAATCTCCTTTATATTTTGGGTAGACGTGACCAATAGCTGCCTGTAAAAACAGGATGTTCGCTCTCCAGTCATCGTTGACATCAAGTGTCTCCTGCATATAATATAGCAGTGCGGAGAAGCGAATGTGGCCGCTTGCAGGCGTTGACTATCAGCAGACGTTTCAGGCATTCGACGCATATTTTGCGAAGGAGGATCGTAATTGTGATTACCTACGCCGAGTTCGCTTGCCTAGTGAGTCCTAATTCTCTCAATGCGTTTCAGAAAGCCGGCCTTTGGTTGCCGCACTAAGGATATTTGTTTTGTGATATATTATTTAATATATCACCTAATATATTGATAATTACATAAAATGACAAAAAAAACAGAGTACATCCAAGCAAGAAAATCACAGTTGAATTTTTATAGAGAGATACCTCTCTATATTAAAAGAGATAAGAATACATTTGTTCTATACAAACAAAAAGGAATAACTATTGATGATATGCGTATCAGTGAAAATACATATCCATCTGTATTATACATCAAATCATCAGACAAGATAAAAGGTATTCAGGAAGCACAAAAAGCATTTAACAAAAAAATAGAAAACGATATTAAATCAGACAATCCTGAAAAGGTCAAGGAAACTCTTGTTAATATGGTGAATGAAACCTTAGATGAACCGAGAAGTGGCAGCCTTGAAGGTGTTTATGATACAGTAGATATTCTAGTTAGCGACTATTCAAAGGAACATGATATTATTAAAAACTTAATAGATATATCACACAAAGATTACTCAACAACCTTACATTCTATCAGTGTTATGGCACTTGCATTGGGTTTCGCATCTTATATTAATCTTTCACAGGATGAAACAAGATTGCTTGGCTTGTGCGGATTACTGCATGATGTTGGAAAAACAAAAATTGACCCAGAGATACTTATCGCACAAAGAAAACTGACTGAGGAAGAATTTGAAAAAATTAAAAGCCATACCTACAGAGGCTATTACATTTTAAGAGAATGTAAATTCAAAAGTGAATATATTAAACAATTATCTCTTTGTGCTCTTGAACACCATGAAAAACTAGATGGTACTGGATATCCACTCAACAAAACTGAAAATCAATTAGCAAAATTTTCTCAGATACTTGCCATTATCGACTGTTATGAAGCATTGACGAATGATGACAGACCATACAGGAGCGCAATGAGTCCTTTTGATGCTTTGAACGAAATTATTGGAAGAGATGTAAAGAGTGGCAAGTACAATAAAGAAATATTTACCCTATTTATTCAAAGCTTGAGTACAGCTGTCAAATAAATATATTAAAATATGATTACACCGCAAGATGTCTGAGTTAACCAGCATCAATTTGGTTGACAAATAAGCGTATGATTATCCTGCAAAAAGGCGAAGTTGATCTAAAGCTATAGCATAAACATGTTCATAAGATATAAGTTACGTATACAAACACGAGCAAAAGGCAGAGAAAAAACTAACGAGAACCTCGAGCCTTAAAGGGCAAAATTTCAGCCGAGCTGCGCTCTTTTGGCTCGGTTTTGACCCCTGAATGCTCAGATTCCAGAATTTTCAGAGCATTTAGAAATCCATTTTCCGCGAAAACGAAATCCCACATCATATCGCTCAGGCGTACGCAGGCAGCTAAGGGGTTACTGCATCTGCTACGTTCGATATCGATACGCCACTGCAGACATCGTAAACGTTGCTGACGATCCTCAGGTACACTGGAAATAAAATCATCTATCAGGTGTTTACGTCTTTTCTCAAACTCCTCGGGGTGGGACTTTGCAAGCAGCATCCATTCTTCGAAATCAAAAGGCTGGGAATATGCTTTACTCATAAACTGACAGGAATCCTTTCCAGCTATTTTGGATTCGGAGTTTGGAATAACCCAGCGTTGATGCCAACAGGAAGTCCTAAGAACCTCTCCTCTCCTATTCCCTTCTCTCTCTTCCAATTGTTTTTATCTGTAGCAGGATTGATACCAGATAATTCATGCAATATGCGGCACTTTAGGCCCATCAAGTATGGAAATATGCGCGCATATCTAGAAAATGAGAAAAATATTTCTCACATTGAGAAAAATATTTCTCCATTTTCTATATTCAAAAACAAGCTGCGTGGATATGAAGGCTGATAGAAAATTGCCTTTTCAAGCGATTTATCAAGTGGGGCCATCAGCGGCTAAAGTGGACCCCATTGTCAAGACACCAATTCACCAGAAATAAGGTAGAATCCCTCCCGGTGTTGCCAATCTATTATCCCAGGCCTTTGAGCTAAGCCCTTCCGGAGGCATTTCGGCAAAGGCATTACGAATGATATATTGAGCCAGCGCTACATTGGATTCATCGTTTACGCATGGAACTACATCTATTTTTTTATAGCACTATCTTTTAAAGAGAGATATTGTTTTAAAAAATTCGGGTTGCTGTCTTTCATAAAATCAAAACTTAATCCTACCTTAAATCCTCTGTACTCTTCCGCATAATCAAACCAAATGACTTTAGCCAGAATTTTAATTAGATTTTTGGGTAAATAGATTCGAATTTCAATATCTTTAGACCCAATGTCGTCCAAAAATAGATGTTTCCCATTAAGTAAGACAGTGTGAGTGATAAAACAGCATCCTTGTAGAGAAAGGTTGATGACCTTGACTGGAAGAAGATACTTTTTTGCTGTATCCCCTTTTTTAACCTCAACACCAACTTCAGCATTTAGGTTAACAGGCCTTCTTTTATATCGGAGCTGTTCTAAATATTTCCTCATCCTCCAAGCACCTGAGTCTTTAAAAGCTGCTGATTCCGGCTAAAACTGCCACCTATTCCAGAAATAATTTTAACCACTTAACACCACATCCAATTCCATTCCCGGCAGCAATACCAAAGTGGCGGGTTTACGTCAATTATTCGCAGAAATTTTTCTTACAGAATCCCTTTTCATCTCAATTCTATAAACATCATAAATGATGCGATCATAGATGGCATCTGCGACAGTGGAATCACCGATGACTTCATGCGTTGAGACACAAAGACAGATGATTCAACTGGAAAATCCAATCTGCGACGTTGCTTCAATTTTGCAGCCTGCCTATGCGTTGCAGGCAGACTGATCACTGCAACGTACAATAAGCAAGTCTCATTCCCGGAAAATTTCGTGTCTTGCATCTCGGACTTTTTGAGCGAAATCACATTTCACGATTTTTGCGGTATAATCAAAGATGATTTTCGTCCATGTCTATCCTCAGCCTTTTCCGTTTTGGTCTCCCCATAGACGGCCCTTGGCACCGGATCAGAATTCGCCCGAGTCGGTAACGCGCCCGTCTTCATAAGTCGAAGTGATAGACAAAAAGTCCATTTAGTCCTGGATGTCACCCATATCACACTGGTAGGCGGTCCGACACGAGAAAGTCCCCTGTTTTACTTTATACTTCTTTCCGGTGCTGGCGAGGTTTTGGGCGCAACGCCTCTATAGATATTGGTTAACAGCTTGTCAGCGAGAAAGGCGTTGGGCACACTTAGATGCAAGACGGTTTTCAGGTCCTTGATCCTCTCCACGCATCTCAGTGCATCCTCTTTTTTGCCTTCCTTCAGATAGGAAAGACCGGCCTTGTAATACCAATCGGCTGCCGACTCACCGTTTTGCAGCACGTCCTTGCTGCTCGAATACGTCACCGCTAGATTGAATTGGGCTTTGGCATACCCCTGTTCAGCGGCCTTGAGATACCACTTTACTGCCTCAGTTTCGTCCTGCTGAACGCCTTTGCCAAAGTCATACATCCAGCCGAGAATGAATTGGGCATCGGCGTTCCCCCCTTCTGCGGCCTCGAGATACCACTTTACTGCCTTGACATAGTCTTGCTTAACGCCTTTGCCACGAGCATACATCACCGCAAGACCGTATTGGGCTTTGGCATACCCCTGTTCTGCGGCCTTGAGATACCACTTTACTGCCTTTACATAGTCCTGCTTAACGCCTTTGCCGCGAGCATACATCTCCGCAAGACCGTATTGGGCTTTGGCATAACCCTGTTCTGCGGCCTTTTGAAACCACTTTAACGCCTTGGCATAGTCCTGCTGAACACCTTTGCCAAAACAATACATCCAGCCGAGATTGCATTGGGCTTTGGCATAACCCTGTTCAGCGGCCTTGAGATACCACTTTACTGCCTCAGTTTCGTCCTGCTGAACTCCTTTGCCAAAGTTATACATCCAGCCGAGAATGTTTTGGGCTTTGGCATTCCCCTGTTCTGAGGCTTTGAGATACCACTTTACTGCCTTGACATAGTCTTGCTTAATGCCTTTGCCAAAATAATACATTTTCCCGAGAATAAATTGGGCATGGGAATCACCCTGTTCTGAGGCCTCGCGGCATAGTGGAAAGGCTTGCTCGTATTGACCATTTTTATAGAGCTGCTCACAGCAATCAGCCACATCAGCTGCAAAACCTGGTTTTACCCATCCGACAAGCACCAGCAAGCAAGCCAACGTCAGTTTAAAAAGGTCTTTTTCCCCCACGATCAATCTCCAATATCTGATCCCTTTAATAAAAAGAGGACAGCAGAAGCCACCTTCTTCGATCTTGGTCTCTGCCTCGTCGCTCGGGTTGCTACTCCATATATCCCTATCCTCCGGGCAGGTCGAATAGGAGTGTAACATTGTAGAGATGATAGTGGAAGAAATATGGATGAGTGGACGGTAAATTTTGACCTCTCCAATTTCTGCCTGCACCTAATCACACCACATGGCCAAGAGGCCATATTGGTTTCATCCGACTACTACATGGTCTCATAAAGTCCTTCAGATGAAAGCGAAGAATACAAATGATGCCTTCAGGTGGTGCGCTCTGCATGCCATGCGCTATTCTGAACTTCAGACAGGTAACGTGAAGTAAGCCTTCGGGTTTGAGGGAATCCTAACAGGGGAAACCTTCTCGGAGACCTGAGCCGTGTGAGGGTAAAATATCACGCACGGTTCTTTGGGGCTTGGGGCTGGCAACACCCCCGGTTACCCTACTCACAAGAAATTAAGGAGTATACGCATGATCCAAACAATCTACCTTGAGTATGAGTTTTGGGGACTGTTACTGTGCACGATCGTCCTGCCGGCTGGTATTTTTGTATGGATGACATTGAAACGCAAATTTCCAAGGACAACATTATTAATGATAGGGACCATGTTAGTCTTCCTTTCAGGTTTAGACGCAATCTTTCTGCAAACATTAAGCGCCAAATCTAAGGCTTCTGCGGATCTCCTGGATGATCGAATATTTGCGTCGGAGATCTCAATCACACTCTACATTATCCCGTTGATTCTGGCTGGGATAGGAGTCAACTTGTTAAGCCATGTGCTTTGTGAGCACCTCATTATTGCCGAACTTGATGACAACAAGAAAGCAAATCAGGAGACCACGTGCTCGCCCCAGCCAACCTGATGAAGGCGTTACGACAAAGCTTAAGTTTCTTCCATTATTTTCTGCCCTCAATCCAGACGGCAACGTTCGGTTTTCAAAAATTGTAAACTATTCCGACACCATTTTCGGGCGGATTTTTCTGTGAAACTCTGTTCTCTTTTCTGGGTAGTGAGTATTTATCTAATAATTATAGGATGTTAAGCGATTTACGAAAGAAGAAAGAGTTGCTTTGTTGATTTTTAAATGTGTCGGATAATTTTACAGTAGTGGGAAGAATGGGCGCGATGTTTCTTGAAAATACTCATGAATTCAGTGGTTTAATGGTATGGCATAATTGTTGCTTATTTTATATAAGGGAAAAGGAATTGAACCCAAATTTATATTTCAAGGGATGAGGAAAAATGAAGAAGGTTTTTGCATTCTTTTGTAGGCTTACGCTCTTATTTTTTCTGATTGGAGGAGTCTCGCTCGCAGCCCCAGTAACAGCGGTTCTTAAACAAAATACTGCCTTGGCTATTCCATATGGCGCGGGAACTATTACCTACCAATATTATGGAACCTCATTTATGGGTTCTCTAACAGTAAGTCACTTACATGTAGGCACAACGTATCAAATGAAACTTGAGGGTCAGCCGGATGATGATCTGGTTGGAAATGACAACTTAGGTTCAATTGGAAGATGGTGGGTAATTGATCCTCTCGATCCTTCCGGTTGGGGTGGCAGGAATACCACTGATGGTGGGGTTCAAGCCGAACGTGATGCTGGGTTCACCGTATTGGGCTATATTCTGTTCGATTCATTTACTTATACCGGTAGGAGCATGACTATCTCCTTCTATCTTGACAGCAGCT
>JAFDDO010000233.1 GCA_019310825.1 Deltaproteobacteria bacterium
TGGCCCATGGTGGTAGCCTGTTTATTTTTCTTATTTCTGGGGTTCTTTCCCGGTGATTGTCGGGGCTGGCATCTCCTTCTGGCCTGGCCCTTTTATCAGCTTTTCCCTGGTTTCATGGAGCTATTTTGACTGGCACCGTCGATCCATTTATGTCAACATACACAAAAGGCCACGATTTTTTGGGCATCACGGACGGCATCCAAAACCTGGTCGCTGGTCCCATTCTCCCAGGCACAGAAGGGGTGTTGCCTATCGTGATAAGCCCACCGCCCGTAAATACGGTAAGTCCTCCGGCAGATCGAGAACCTTCAAGCGCGATATCCGCGGTTTCCCGGAGCGTCAGAGAACAGTTGGAAAAGACAGAAAATACCAGCCAGCGAGCAGGCCACAACGCCCTGCCAGCCACGGAGGCGGCATTGTCAGAGACCAGAAAGTAAGAATTGATCAGGGCAGAAAGACATCAGAAAGGGTCAAGCGGCAAGAACGGGTAAGGAAAGAAAGGGTTGAAAGGGGCGGCAGCACCGTCCGGGCAGAAAAGAGACCTGGCATAAGGCGAGACAAGATTTTTGGCAACATAGGTTATGGAGCAGAAGAGCGCAAATCAAGCAGACGTGGCCGTATAAGCCGGGAAGGCCCGCGCATGAAGGCTCCGAGCAGAAACCCCTCGGGCAGCTATAATCGCGGCCGCAGAAATCGATAACCAGAATCAACGCATACGGAAAATGACCTTCACATAGAGAGGAATACAGATGATGTTACGACATAAATCATGTAAAGAAATGGCCGCATGGTCGTATCCTTATACGCTGGCAGTTCTCATGGTGATCGTCGCGCTTTACACCGTCGGATTTTCAACAGCCATAGCGGCTGTGGAGCAAAAATCTTTTATATCTCCACAGGAAGCGGTAAAGGCTTTGGTGGCCGCGGTGCATGACAATAACGATACCGAGTTGATAGATATCTTTGGCCCTGACTCGGAAGACCTCATCTTTTCCGGCGACAGGGTCGCTGATCAAAAGGACAAGGAGCGTTTTCTTGTTGTCTATGAAGAAAAAAACAGTATCAAGCATGAAACCGATGTCAAGGTCGTGCTTTATATCGGCAGCCGGGATTACGCTTTTCCTATTCCCATTGTCCAGGAAGAAAATGTCTGGTTCTTTGACACCAAGGAAGGCAAGGAGGAAATTCTCGATAGGCGGATTGGCAGAAACGAGCTGCATACCATTGAGGTCTTGCACGCATACACAGATGCCCAGCGGGAATATGTGACCCTTGATCACAGCAGCTGCGGCTGCCCTGAATTCGCCCAGCGGTTAACCAGCACCAAGGGCAAAAAAGACGGTCTTTACTGGGAAGCAAAGGAGGGTGAAGAAGAAAGTCCTTTTGGCCCCCTGATTGCGAAGGCCACAGAGTGTAGATACACAGACAGTCTTGATACGGACAATCCCGAACCTTTTCACGGCTACTATTTCAAGGTCCTCAAAGCGCAGGGAAAACACGCCAACGGCGGCGCCTTTGACTATGTAGTTAAGGGGAAAATGATCCTGGGGTTTGCCCTCGTTGCCTATCCAGCCAAGTATGGAGCATCGGGTATTATGACCTTCATCGTTAACCAGGAAGACAAAATCTACCAAAAAGATCTTGGCAAGGACGCGGCCAACAAGACTGGGGCAATGACTACGTTCGACCCCGACAGTACCTGGAAAAAATACGAGGAGGACACTGGCCAATAAGATTTTGATGCCACGGCTCAGTTGTTTTTTTAAAAAGCCGGCTTCATGCTTCCCTTGATTTGCTGGGCCGGCGGGACAAAAGTAACCCTGAACCCCTGAACGCCCACCTATATAATTAGGATATCGAATCCGTGTTAAGTATAGCTCAACCTGGGAAAAAGGCGCTCTTCAGGGCTGCTGTCTCCACCTGCCACGTGATTACTCGTTGCCACTCTTCTCCTGGTTCAAGTATCAGTTCTTGATGGGCCATGATGGAAATTGCCTGGACGGTTTTTTCGTAGCCGCTCTCNGGGAATCCCCAGATAGTGCTGTCCCCGCCGAGGTCAATATGGAGTTCGGCACCTATCGCCTGATCCACAAAGGTTATCTTATTACTTGTCTGCTCCCAGGGAGAACTGAAATTCTGTTTTTGTCCTCCCACAAGGATTCCCCCGTTTCCTAAAGCCAGAAATGCCGGAAAGATATTCCATTCTACACCAAATCGGCAGTTTATCCGGTCAATAGAATCATTTTTAAGGACGTATTGGGCAGTGACTGCCATGCCCCTATTCTTGAAGATGAAGCTCTTGGTCAGACGAACCGGCTTTCTAGGGGAGCCGGGCACATAGAGGCCTCCATCTCTTATAAAAATAAGAGTTCCCCGGTCAATACGGTATTCAAAGAGCTGGTTGGCAAAATCTCCCCATTCTCTGAAATCGCATCTCTTGAAATCGTCGAGGATGGCGGTTGGGTCGAAAAGGTGATCTATGAAGGAATTCCTCTTGTACCAATCGTATGTGAGCTCATCCAGCATGGAAAGGTCCACGGTCTTTGTAAGCTTGTGGATGCTTGAGACACCTTCACTTAGTTCTCCGTTATTTTCGCATATCCCATTCTCCAGGATTTTTCTCAGGGCCTGATGGTATGCTTCAGGCCTTCTGGTCAGGGTGTTGCAATAGTTGTTAGGAGTGTCGAGAAGGGAGAACTCAACTAACTGTCCACCAGAGTGTGGTTCAAAGACCAGGCAGGCATCTCCAGACGAAATGATGACTTCCGGAAGGCCGTCTTTATTAATATCTGATTCCTCGATTGAGAGGTCTTGTCCTTTGCGGAGTCCGGCCTCGGCCTTGAGTATTGACTGCCACACAGCATTTCTTAAATGTGGAAGATAAAGACCGCCGAAGATACCATGCCAATATGCGTCATTACACTGGGCTGAAAGGATATAATCCCTGGCCTGTCTGTCGGGTAAGCGGGTATTGAGGCTCATCCGGCTTACAGCAGAGGTGCGTTTGTGCATGTGGTTTGACTCCGGATACTTCACAAAGAAATTTTTCCATTGCCCTCCACGCAAAAATGGCTTGTAGACCTCCTTGGCTTCCGGGCCCAAAGACTTGATCAATTCCTGGAGCTTCAGAATATTGCCTGCAGGAAGAGCCCACTGCTCCATTTCCTCATAGGATGCGTTGGGGAGATAGCAGACACCTGATGCTGGCACCTTATCCATAACTTGTGAAAATGTAGTCCATTCAATGAATTCATCTTTCCATCGGGAAGTGGACTCCAGAAAAGTATCAAGCCATCCGTCTTCGTAAACCCACTTATGAGTCCCGGGCCAACCGCCGAATTTTTCTCCGTCGTCCACATAAATAGCCATTTTCCCTTTTGCGGCAATCTGTCTCAAGTATGCCTCAAGTTCGTTAATTGGCAAAAAAGGGATAAGATAACGTAAAGTCTCATCTATTGGAAAAACCGCCAGTGTCTCTCCACCTGACTCTGTAAGATAGTAGCCATGGAGATCTTCTTTATTAAAACCTGTTACAAGGAAATGCCGGTCATCTACAACAACAAATTGTACGCCAGCATCCAATAGATCCTCAATTATCTGGTTTTCCCATACCCTCTCTGTAAGCCAGACCCCTTTAGGTCTTTGCCCAAGACGCCGCTCAAGGTATTCACTGAGTTTTAGTATTTGTTCTTTTCTGTCCTCTCGGGATATAGCTGCAAGGACCGGTTCATAAAAACCACCACCCAAAAGTTCTATTTGTCCTTCATCTGCCATGCTGCCTATGAGGTCAATAATTGCGGTATCGTGGTCTTCCCACCAGGAAAGAAGAGTTCCACTAACATGGATGGAAAATGAAAGCCATGAGGCATTGGAAATGGCCTGCA
>JAFDDO010000089.1 GCA_019310825.1 Deltaproteobacteria bacterium
AAAAGACCTGTGGACGGTTGAGGTAGATCAAGGCCAGATGGAGCAAGTACTTCTAAATCTCTATGTTAACGCCTGGCATGCCATGCCTGGTGGGGGTAATCTCTACCTTGAAACGATTAATGTCACGTTAGATGAATCTTACGTAAAACCGTATGATGTAAAAATCGGCAAATATATAAAAATATCTATCACCGATACCGGCATAGGGATGGATAAAAAGACACAGCAGCGGATCTTTGATCCGTTCTTCACTACCAAGGAGATGGGGAGAGGTACAGGCTTGGGTCTGGCCTCGGTCTACGGGATTGTCATCAACCACAAAGGGATCATCACCGTCTACAGCGAAAAAGGCTGTGGTACGACGTTTAGTATCCTCTTGCCTGTTTGTGAAAAGGCCAAAGACTCGCCAACCAGGATAGTAAGCAACGAAGTCATGAAGGGGACTGAAACCGTACTCATGGTGGATGACGAGAAGCAGGTGCTGGATACGTCCAAACAGATGTTGGAGTACCTGGGCTATACGGTGCTCGTGGCCTATGGGGGTAAAGAAGCATGGGCATTATATCAAGATAATAGGGACAGGATTGATCTTGTTATCCTGGATTTAATCATGCCGGACATGGGTGGCGGTGAAGTCTATGATCGGATGAAGGCACTGAACCCTGATGTAAAGGTTATCCTCTCAAGCGGCTACAGCCTTAACGGGGAGGCTTCTGAAGTTTTTAAGCGGGGAGCCAATGCCTTTATTCAAAAACCCTGCGGTATAATAGAGTTATCATACAAGATACGAGAAGTGATAGAAGGAATCAGTCTCTCCCCCAATCCTTGAAAAACGATTTTCTATCAGTTCCCCAAACGATCCAAAAATTCCCGTTTTACCAACTGGATTTCGTCTTCCCGGTACCTGATCTCACCGTCCAGTCTGGCCTCAAGCAGACGATGGAGTATTGTCCGGAAGAGAGGGCCTGGCTCAAGACCCATATCTTTTAAATCATCTCCTGTAAGTAAGGGGCTTGCATTACATAGTTCAGTGATATACCTGGATATAGCCTGCCTGGCGTCTTCGTTCTCAGTAATTGAAAGGATATGGAGAAGAAGATTAATATCCAGGCCTTTCAGCAGCCAATAGACCTCACTGGCCTTCATAAAAGATCGCCTGGAAAGAAGATCAAGGGCCTTTATTGCAACTTTATGTCCTTCCACAAAAATATTCCTCTTTGAGCCAACAAGGCCCAGGCGGTCTACAACTTCTTGAATTTCTTGGAATTTCAGCCCTTTAACAAGCGCCAACAGATAAACCATCCACTTCTTCGACCTCAGTGGTCTAAAGAGCAGATCATACCAGGCCAGGACATCATAAGACCGTGCAAGGACTCCTTCTTCCTTTGGTCCTAATCGAATGCTTTGATGAATCACTTTCAGTAAGTCCAGACCGGCCAACCTTTTTATGGCAGACCTCGGATCCGGCTCCTTTAATATCAGTATGAGTTCGGCAAGCAAACGCTTTCCGGAAAGTCTTGAAAATATGTCAAGACGCACGGCATTACGGATCAATCTCAAGGTGTGCTTGCCTATTCTGAAACCGTATCGTTGCTCAAAGCGGACTGCCCGGAAGACCCTTGTCGGGTCTTCAACAAAACTCAGGCTGTGGAGGACCTGTATAATATGGTCTTTGAGATCCCTTTGGCCTCCAAAGAAGTCTATCAATAACCCGAATTCCTTCGGATTTAGCTTAATAGCCAATGTATTGATGGTAAAATCCCGCCGGAACAGATCTAACTTGGTGGACGAAAGTGCTACTGTGGGCATGGCAGCAGGATATTCGTAGTATTCCCACCGGGCTGTTGCCACGTCCACTTTAAAGCCGTCAGGGAAAATCACAACTGCTGTTCCGAACTTCTGGTGGGCACGAACCCTTGCTCTAAAACGTTTGGCAAAGACCTCGGCGAAGGCTATCCCATCTCCCTCAACTACCAGATCTATATCCAGATTGGGCTTTCTTAATAACAGGTCTCTCACAAAGCCACCTGCTACACAAATATGAAAACCCTCACCCTCCGCCACTTCCCCTGCATTCATCAATAGATCAAGTATATGGGAAGGGAGCCTCTCCCTCAACAAGGAGAGGACGTTCTTGCGCTGTTCCTTTCCTGAAAGCAGAGCTTCAGGTCTTCTTGCAGCATCTCCACTCAATATCTGAAGGAGATCCGTCCTGGTGATTACTCCTTCTACCTGTCCTTTATCCACTACAGGAACAAATCGCTGACGACGGTTGACAATAAGTTCCTGGACTTTGGCAAGGGTGTCCTCTGGACAGATAACCTCGAAATCCGTAGTCATATATTCACGTACCGGCAGGTTTGAAAGACCATGGTATATTGCCTTCTCCACGGTCCTGCGGGAAATTAGGCCCAGAACCTTACCTTTATGGACTATGGGCAAAACGGTGATACCATAGCGCGTTAATTTATCCTTGACCTGGGAAAGTTTAGTATCCGGCAGGACCGAGAGCACTGGATACGACATGATATCTTTCACTTTAGGCTCTGTCCCGAGCTGCCCGTGAAGTTCGGTAAAAAGACGCTCTTCTGCCTCAGCCAGAGTTAGTCCCTTTATGGTGGCAGAAGCAGCCATGGGGTGACCTCCCCCACCAATTGCCTTCAGCACCTTCCCTACGTCAACTCTCTCATCCCGGCTACGGCCCACTATCAATATCTGATCTGCCATAAGCGCCATGGCAAAAATCACTGGGAGCTTCTCCATATCCATTAATTCGTGAGCCAGGACAGCGAAGTCTTCCACATACACCGGCGATGATGTCTTTGCCAAAGTTACAGGGATGCCGGCCAGAGTGTAAGTAGCTGCGGTGCTCAAAAGATCGTTCAAAAGCTCTACATGTTCAGGAGTGAACCTGTGTCCGAGGAGTTCGGAGATTGTCTTGAGGTCAGCCCCTTTCCCAAGCAGCCAGGCAGCCGCCTCCAGATCCTCGGAAGTGGTGGAGCTGAAAGTAAAAGAGCCCGTGTCCTCATATATACCCAATGCCAGAAAAGTCGCCTCGTCAGGGCTAATATCCAATCCTTTTTCTCTTAGAAGTCGGATCATCAGGGTCGTATTTGCGCCAACCGGCCTAAAAACGGTCTTGGCGGCCTTTATGTCTCCGCTAGAAGGGGGATGATGATCGAATACATGGACTTCAACATCAGGCCTTTCCAGAAGCAAAGCCAAAGAACCAATACGGCTTTTCTGCCTGGTGTCTACAACTACCAGAAGCTTGACCTTGTCAAGATCTACATCTTTTAAACGTTTTACGTCTATAAAGTAACTGCTCGACTGCAGGAGGAAGTCCCGCAAGTCCCTCTCCTGGGAACCAGGTAGCACGATTTGGGCCCCGGGATAAAGTTTGCTTGCAGCCAGGGAAGAAGCCAGAGCATCAAAATCTGCATTGAGATGGGAGGTGATAATGGTTGTGGAAAAATCTGCTGAAGTCTCGGCCAAAGAAGTCCTTTAAAATTTGCCACCTGTGCGGTTAAAAAACTATTCAAAATCAATCGTGATAATTCTTTATTTTTCGCTTCCTTAACGATTTTTTAAAAACGCAGCTTATCGCCCTGTTATGTGAAATAATCTCGTAAAAAGTCAGTAAAATAGAAATTGCAGACAACGCTTGATGTAATAATACTGCTAAAATAACAACATACTTTATAATTTCTCAATAAGTCGATGGGCTGTCATTGCGAACGAAGCAATCTCTTCCATAGCAAGGAGATTGCTTCGTCGCTAAGGTTCCTCATCACCAAGTAAAAATCACGGGATCATTTATTTGCCCACCTTATGTGGATTGACAGTAAGAACCGGGCAGTGGGCCCCTTTGACAACGCCTGCTGCCACGCTGCCAAACATGATCTTCTCAAGCCCCTTTCTCCCATGGGTCCCGATTACGATCATATCTGTGCCACTCTTCTCGGCGTGTTTTATTATTTCTTCCGCCACATCGCCCACAGCGATTGTTGTCTCAACATCCAGACCTGCAAATTTCTCTTCCGCAAACCTGTACATGGCCTTCTGGCCACCTTCCAAAAGCTCCCCTTCAAAGTTGGAATACCAGGCAGTGCCCATTTCAAAACCAACAAAGTCCGCTGAACCTCTAACCACATGCACAAGCCCTATCTTTGCTCCCAACTTTTCTGCCATAAGCTTTACATAAGGCAAAATCTTGTCAGAGCTTTCAAAAAAATCTACAGGATACAGAATCTTTTTAACTTCTAGCATCGAGACATCCTCCTTTTGGTTATTCCTAATTTCTGACTAGTATAGTGTTTTACTAAACATAAACAAATAAAAGGCTGAAACAAAATCATTGCTTTGCTGCGCTCGCAATAACAGCGTAAACATTTTCTTGAAATGTAATATTAGATAAAAAAATACCCTCTCTATGGTTGCATAAATTCCTTCGTCTGACTATTCAATGTACACAGACAGATCATGGCAACGCATGTCAAATTAGCCCTAATACCTGAGAAATTTTGCCCTTTCAAACTGAAACATCTTGAGCGAATCACTTTTCACTCTACAATCATATTTAATTAAAATTTTAGCATTTGTTGACCCAATGTCAAGCTTGCCGCCACGGTCCGCTACGCCTATAATACCCCGCACAAATATTATTTTAAATAGAACACAGATTTTCGCAGATATACACAGATAAGATTATTATTCATAAATTTGAAAATCCGTGTTCATCTGTGTCCAAAATGGGAATTCCTATACTATCAAAACATCTGGAGTAATAAATGGACTTAACAGCAACAGAAAAAATTATAGATGCGCACCTGGTGGAAGGTGAAATGACTCCAGGTAGCCAGATCGCCATCCGCATTGACCAGACACTTACTCAAGACGCCACGGGCACCATGGCCTACCTGGAATTTGAGGCCATAGGCATACCTAAGGTCAAGACCGAACTGTCGATAAGTTATGTAGACCACAATTTGCTGCAATCTGACTTCCGGAATGCGGATGATCACAGGTTCCTACAGTCTATTGCCAGCCGCTACGGCATCCATTTTTCCAGTCCGGGAAACGGTATATGCCATCAGGTACATCTTGAGCGATTTGCTGTCCCCGGCAAGACACTGCTGGGCTCAGACAGTCACACTCCGACAGCCGGTGGGTGCGGGATGCTCGCCATAGGTGCGGGTGGTCTTGATGTGGCCATGGCGATGGCCGGGCAGCCTTTCTACTTGAGAATGCCATATGTTACAGGTGTCCGTCTCACAGGAAAGCTTCGCCCGTGGGTCTCGGCAAGGGACGTCATCCTGGAATTACTCCGTCTGATGACAGTAAAGGGCGGTGTGGGGAAAGTCATTGAATACTTTGGACCCGGTGTTGCCACACTATCTGTAACTGACAGGGCTACAATAGCAAACCTTGGAACTGAGCTGGGGGCTACAGGTACAGTCTTTCCTTCTGATGAGGCGACCAGGAGCTTTCTTATCAGCCAGAAAAGAGAAGAGGTATGGCAAGTCCTTGAAGCAGACCCGGATGCAATATATCATGAAATAATAGATATGGATCTCTCTTCTCTTGAACCAATGATAGCCTGTCCATCATCCCCGGACAACGTGGTCCCAGTGCGAGAGGTGGCCGGACAGCCGGTATCTCAGGTCATCATAGGCTCCTGTGCCAACTCATCATTCAGGGACATAGTAGTTGCTGCCAAGTCCCTTGAATCCATGGGAATACACCCATTTGTAAGCTTTGAGATAAATCCGGGGAGCCGGCAGGTATTGGAAAACGCCGATATGGCCGGGGCTTTGCGCACATTGATCCACGCCGGGGCCAGAATACACCAGTGCGGCTGTCTGGGATGCATTGGGATGGGACAGGCCCCGGCCACAGGAACCATCTCTTTGAGGACCTTTACCCGCAACTTCCCTGGAAGGAGTGGCACCAAGGACGACCGGGTATATCTGTGCAGTCCTGAAACCGCAGTTGCATCCGCAATAAAAGGAGTAATTACAGATCCGAGAAATCTTGGGCAAGCCCCTGATGTATTGCTCCCTGAGACCTATCTTATTAATGACAAAGGGATAATACCTCCACCTGAGGACGGCTCCAAGGTATCAGTACTGCGCGGCCCCAACATAAAACCTCTTCCGGAATTTGAGCCTCTGCCGGAAGACTTGAAGGCCAAAGTACTCCTCAAAGTGGAAGACAACATAACCACTGACCATATTATGCCTGCCGGGAGCAAGATATTGCCACTCAGGAGCAACGTGCCTGCTATCAGTGAGTATGTCTTTTCCGCTATTGATCCGGAATTTTCCTCAAGGTCCAAGGAGGCAGGTAATGTGATCATAGTAGGAGGGGAAAATTACGGCCAAGGTTCCTCCAGGGAGCATGCCGCCCTGGCACCAAGGTACCTTGGTGTACGTGCCAAACTGGTAAAGAGCTTTGCCAGAATACATAAGGCAAATCTTGTAAATTTTGGCATCCTGCCACTTACCTTTATAGATCCTAATGACTATGATCGGATTGAGCAGGGAGACACTGTATATATACCAGGTCTAAGGACCGCGCTGCTGGGAGACTCGGATACGGTGTCAGTTGAAATCGGTAAGGACAAAACAATACAGGCCCTACTGGAGCTGTCTGAAAGAGATCGCCTGATACTGGTCTCGGGCAGCCTTCTTAATTGGGTAAGGGCCAGGATTGAGACCGGGCAGACATAGAACTGATTCCGCTGAAAAACTCAATCTGCGGCGTTGCTTCATTTTTCCAGTCACTGCGACGTACGATAAATGTTAAATGTTGAATGTTGAATTCAGCATTAAGCATTGTCTATAAAGGGATGCATCTCGGGCTTTTTGAGCGAAATTATATTTTAGGGTCTTGGTAGTATAATTAGAACTCAAAGGGTAATGATTCGGTAAATACTTAGGTAGATAGACTGAAGCTGGAAGGCGGAAGTGATCTAACAACCTTCAACCTTCAGCCTTCAGCCTTCAGCCTTCAACCTATAGCTTAACCACCTGAGTAATCACATGATTCTCTCTTCAAAAGACAAGTTTATGGAAATTCGTCAACCCGGGTCCGGAATAATAGCCAAGATAAGGGTACCCGGATCGAAAAGCATCACCCAGCGGGCCTTGGTAGTAGCCTCTTTAGCTAAAGGAAAGAGCGAGCTGGCAGGCCCTTTAGACAGCGAAGATACCCAATTTCTTAGAAACGCCTTGGTTTGTTTGGGAATTTCCATAAAGGATCAAGAAGCTGACTGGACAATTGAGGGACAAGGTGGAAAAATTTTGCCTGTCAACCAGGACCTCTATCTTGGCAACAATGGTACCGGGATACGCTTTCTCACCTCTCTCGTAGCAATCGGTCAAGGCACATACAGACTCACAGGTACCCGACGAATGGCCGAAAGACCCATAGGGCCTCTGCTTGAGGCACTGAAGGCATGGGGGGCTGAGGCAAGGAGTATTGAGAAAACCGGTTGCCCTCCGGTAGAAATCAAGGCCCATGGACTTGAAGGCGGAGAAACCCTGCTTTCTGCCTCGAAGAGCAGTCAGTACCTTTCCTCCCTGTTGCTCGTAGCTCCAATTGCCAGGAATCCGGCCAAAATCACCCTGGACGGCCCCATGGTATCCAGGCCTTATGTAGATCTCTCCCTGGCCGTTATGGCCGCCTACGGGGTGGAGGTACAGGAGGAAGGTGAAACTTTCCTTGTGCCTCACATGACTTATAAGGCAAAAAAATATCAAATTGAGGGAGATGCCTCAAGTGCCTCCTATTTCTGGGCAGCCGCAGCAGTCACAGGAGGTAAAATCACAGTGGAAAACATGCCACCGAACGCCCTTCAGGGCGATGCGGTTTTTGCTGATATTCTAGTCAGCATGGGTTGTTCTGTAAAAAAAGATGCAGGGGGAGTTACGGTCCAGGGGCCTTATCGTGGTATGCTTAAGGCCATAGAAATAGACATGGGACGATGGCCCGATGTCGTCCCGACCCTTGCAGTAGTTGCTGCCTTTGCCCAGGGTACAACTGTCATCAAGAATGTAGCCCACCTAAGAATAAAAGAGACCGACAGGCTAAAGGCAGTGGCGCAGGAACTCTCCAAGATAGGGACATCAGTGAAAGAACTGGAGGACGGGCTCATCATCGAGGGGGCTCGGGAAATGCACGGATCCATGATAGATACTTACGACGATCACCGGATAGCCATGGCCTTTGCAGTGGCTGGACTGAGAGTCCCTGGTGTCAGGATCAAAAATCCTG
>JAFDDO010000090.1 GCA_019310825.1 Deltaproteobacteria bacterium
AATTACCTATTAAGAGTACTTGATCCATGTCACTCAATTTGTCTCCCAAATCCGGAAAAGCCTGATCCTTGATCATAAACAGCTTTTTCTGCACAGAAACAGAAGACTCGATCTATGAGGTCAGTGCCTCGGGAAAAGCATGTTGCCCCAATTAGATTAGTTCGATTCGAAAACGCAAAACCCAGACCATGTCGAGGACTTTGCGTTTAAGGCCTGAACGAACAGAAAAGGGAACGATGGAAGGATTCTCAGGGCATGGTGAACCCGGGCATCAGGACCGTTATGGTCTTGTGTCCTACGTTATAATGGATCCGGCCATATCCATTGATGGCCCTGTCCCATCCGTTTACGCGAAAGGTATATCCGCATGAGGTCTCCCAGTGATCCCCGGCATCACCTGTACATACATAGTTTGCACTGGGGAATGCTCCTTGCCACTCGGGCCCTGTGCCCCCGCCCGCCAGATAGGAGGCGTAAGTCTCTGAATGGCAGGTGAAACTCTGGTTGTCACCATAGAGGGCATGCAGGTTAAAATTGTATAAATGGGCATCGGGATCATAGGCACTCACATTTACCAGCAGGGTATTCGTTACACTATCCAGTTGGACCATGCCGCACGCATCTATCTCCGTCCCCTTATGCCGGATGGAATTGACCGTCATGACAGGGTATGTATTGTCTATCCTGACCACCATGGTGTTCTCACTAGCCGGGGTGCTCACATAGCTGCCGAGCCCATCCGAGGCAAATCCGAAGAAATGGACTTTGTACAGGCCTGAACCCACAGGCACGGTGCCGGTGGTACGCCAATCAAAGAGAAGATTCGGCATATACCAGCTGAGTGCTGCAGAAGGCACTGGATATGCCTTAATGATAAGGCTGCCATCATCATAAATAGCACCAGGGCTCACACTGTCCAGCACATAACGACCTTCTGTGCTGTTCCAGTAGTAATTGGTCCTGGTATCCGCAAGAAAATCCCATTCATCCAGATCGAAAGCCCCAGAGCTCAAGCTGCCACAGCTATGCAGTCCCATGTTGCAGTAAGCTATGCTATAGTAATGTATCCCCAGCCCCCTCAGCTTATCCAGGTTTCCCATAACACGCAGGTGTTTTCCAAAGGGTGCGTCCGTGACATTGATCTGATGGCCAGGACCGGTTGTGGCGAGGCCATTAATTTGATCGATAAATGATATCGGAACCAGACCGATGCCGGCGAAGATCGGTGCGTCCGGACCCACGACCAGGCTTCCCAAATCCAGGGATATCCGAATCATCGGATTTTCCCAGGAACCGTACTGACTGGACGGATAATTTACACTGAAGCCGGGGAATTCGGAGACGACCTTGACATTAATGCGGGCATGGAAAAGCTGTTCCTGGTCCGCCAGAATGTCCTCAAAATTTATGTCAATTTCATCAAAAGCAAGCTTATATTCAAAGAGTTTGTGGGAGTCTCCAGAGGATGCGGAGTTGCCGAAGCCTTCCTGGTAAAGTGACTGGAGAGTGGGGTGGACCCCGGTCCAACCTGATTCTGTGACAGCCATTTGGATACCCAGGTTTTCAGTGCCTGCACCGCATGCGTATTTGAGATCCACATAGGGGGCCTTAAAACTGTCAAGATCGATATCAAAGGCGATTCCGGAGTAATCATCGTCCGGGTCAGGGCCGCTCTGGGTATCCCCTGTCATGTCGAGCAGAAGGTAGAGGGCTGTGTTATCGTTTTTCACAAACAAGGTGCCCCGTTGCAGACCATTCGAGTCATAAAGGGGAAGACTCCCGGCATCGTCCCATTCGCCAGACGATGCCGAACCGTTGATTATCGGCGGGGTTCCGGCCCATTCTGATTGAATCTCCAGATCAGCGGTTGGGGGTGGTGCAAAGAGCGTAGGGTCAATCTGGACAAGTGAAGACCTGTATCCGTTCTGCCAGTTTTCCTCACAGAGCCGGTCCCAGAGGATGACATACACCCCTGCGGGTGGGCAGCCTCCGGCAGGCACAGAAAACCAGATACCATCCAGGTCCTCGGCCGAAGCAAGGGCGCAGAATCCGTATACATAATTATTGTCCTGATCGAATATTACGCACCATGTCCTTGATGAATTGGTATTGGCACCACAGGGAGGAAGATTCGAATCAGGGGCGAAAAGGGCATCCGGGTATTGGTCCCTGTTATCCACGGCTAACAGATACCGTACAAAATCATTGCCGCCCACTGTATAGTTTTCCGTTCCGACCAGGCTGACCACCGGATCCGGCAGAACGGTATCGCAGCCAGAGACAGGGCAGACATGGTCGATGCAGAGTTCCTGTCCTCCCACTGCAAAAGAAATGATCGTCCCTGAGAGTGTGACGGTCCCGGTATCATTTCCAAGTCCGTTTGTTACAGATACACTCACACCGCCGATGATCTTGCCGTTAATATCATCGAAGTTGTTAAAATTCTGGAAGTCACCGTTGATTTCGATATTCAGATTGCCGCCATACTCTCCAAAAAGGAAAGAGAGCCCTGTAAGCCCGGTGGAAAATTCAAAAGCAAGATTAATGTTATTGACTATTAGCTCCAGACCAGAGCCCCCGGCGCAGTGGTTATTGCCAACCTGGGCAAATCCATCATTATATGATGTCCCATTTGACCATACAAAGGGCTGTCCGGTGACAGTAACACCGGACTCCACTATGCCGTTGCCGACATTGTAATTTGTGCCAATGGTAAGATTTTCAAAATCGACACATTGCGCATGAACAATAAAGGCCGTTGTCAGGAAGAAAAACATGGTGAGTGTCAGGATTTTTTTGACTCGTGCTGCCATTTCCATTCTAATAACCTCCCTTTTTTGTGTCCTTCGTTGATTCACAATTGCTGCATTCCCAGTCACTTGTAAATCATAGAGAAATTGGGCTTGTGTGTCAAATACTGAGGCCTTTACCGGATATTTCATAATATTCTCTATGGTCCATAAGCTTTATCAAAAGTAACTATTCAGGTGAATAGACTGAAGGTAGAAGGCTAATAGGGGCAAATCGTGTGTGATCACACAAAACTAGGTGGATAGACTGAAGGTAGAAGACTGTTAGGGACGAAACTTAGGGCGTTTGAGCGTTGCGAAATGCTTGAAAACCTTCAGCCTTCAACCTTCAGCCTTCAGCCTTCAGTCTTCAACCTGAGAAGTTACTGTCAATATTTAAAAAAATAGAGAATACCAAGATATTCAATATACAGGACTTGAATGTACAGCTATCCCCGGAGTACAATAGATTTTGTTTGTGGATAAAAATAACGGAAAGTACAGGTTCAAAAAATCTTATGGAGAACAAAAATCCATTGTTGCTTGATGATGTTGGTTCTATCCTTCCTGCTGCCAAAGAGGTTATTGAAATTGAGGTGGCTGGGATCAAGCGGGTTAGAGACCACCTGGATGAGGGCTTTGTAAAGGCCATTAAACTACTGCTTAAAACCAAAGGCCGGGTAGTAGTAACAGGAATAGGTAAATCAGGACTTGTCGGCAGAAAAATTACCGCTACCCTGGCCAGTACAGGTACTCCTTCTATGTTTCTCCATCCGGTAGAGGCCGTGCATGGTGATCTGGGCATGGTTACCAAAGATGATATCATAATTGCCCTTTCAAATAGCGGCGAGACCCAGGAACTCATGAATTTAATACCTGCTTTCAAAAACAGGGGAATTCCTGTAATCGCCTTAACCGGCAATAGAGAATCAACCCTTGCCAGGATCAGCGAGGCAATGATCGACACAGGGGTTGACAGAGAGGCCTGCGCTCTCGGGCTGGCCCCTACTGCCAGCACTACAGCAACTCTGGCTGCTGGTGATGCTTTGGCAGTGGTACTCCTTAAGATGCGTCGATTCAATGAAGAAGATTTCAGGAAAAATCATCCTGCCGGAACCCTGGGTGACAGGCTTAGAGTCCATGTGCGAGAGGTGATGATTACCGGGGCTGATATCCCGCTTGTGCGACCAGGGGCTGGTATGCCCGAAATACTAAAGGAAATGGACCTCAAGCGCCTGGGTTCAGTTTTGGTACTTGACGGCGAGGAATCAGTAGTTGGGATTGTAACAGATGGTGACTTGAGAAGGTCGCTGATTAATATGGGGGACCTGTCGGAAAAGGTTGTGGAGCAGGTGATGACCAAAAATCCCAAAGGTGTTTCACCCGAAGCCCTTGCAGCAGACGCCCTCGCCCTTATGGAAAAGCACCTGATCACAGTATTGCCTGTTGTTGAAACAAATGGACAAATGGTTGGAGTGGTACACCTTCACGATCTTTTGGGTAAAGGACAATTCAAGTTTGTTGTTTAGGAACGGGAATTAAATAAATTGCACAGATAGCGCAGGATTTTTGTTCCGCTTCAAGGCGTGCTGACAGGCGCATAGCCGAGTTATGTAACTGTCGGCACAACGCAGAAGCGGGACAAAAAGACAAGTTAAGTGTGTGAGTTATTTAATGTACGTTCCTTAGCTGATGGCTAGTAGTTCAAGGTTGATATAGCAAAAAGAGAGGTAATGATATGGCAAAGGGCCTTAATAAGGTTTTGCTCATCGGGCGCTTGGGGGCGGATCCGGAAATACGTTATACTTCTGATGGAACGGCAGTGGCTAATTTCAATATGGCCACAAATCGTCCCATAAAGCGCGGGGAGCAGTGGGAAGAGGAGACCGACTGGCACAGGATTGTTGCATGGAGGAGGCTTGCCGAGGTCTGTGGCGAGTACCTGAGAAAGGGAAGCAATGTCTATATCGAGGGCCAGCTCAGGACCCGGTCCTGGGAGGACAGAGATGGGAACAAGCGGTGGACTACAGAAGTGGTTGCCAGGGACATGATGATGCTGGATTCCAAAGGAGAAAGGGCCTCGACAACAGGAACAGATCTTGAGCCGCCACAACCGCCGATAGAGGACGACGTTCCTTTTTGATATCCCCTTTGGCGCAGCAAAGCAGACGGAATTCCAAGGTCCACGGTCTAGATAGGCTATTTAAAAAAGCCCTCAAAAGTGGTCTCTTCCCAGGGGCCGTACTGACCGTAGCAACTGGCGGAAAATTTGTGTTTGAGGCCGGTTGGGGTGGGGTCACCCATGTTCCCTGGTCCGCAAGAGTCAGTCCCAGCACGGTTTACGATCTTGCATCCCTTACCAAACCCCTTGCCGTAGCGCTTTCTGCCATGGGCTTGATAGAAAAGCGCAAATTACACCTTGATGACACTCTGGGGTCATTTCTTTCCGAAGTACCGTTGGACAAAATTCAAATATCTATCCGTCACCTTTTAGGCCATACATCCGGGCTTCCAGCCTACAGACCGTTTTATAAGGAATTAATTCACCTGGCGCCTGATTCCAGGCTTCTGGAAATGAAAAAATTGATCCTGGCCGAACCCCTGGTATCTACACCCGGAACACAGGCCGTATATAGCGACCTTGGGTTTATGCTCCTCGGCTGGGTAATAGAGGGCATAACAGGTAAAGGCCTGGCGGATGCTGCACAAGAGTTGGTATTTGAACCTTTACACGTAAAAGGTCTATATTTCCCCTTGACAAGCACCCCGGCAATTGGGCAAATTTCCTCTAAACCGCCTTTAACAGAGGCGGAAAGAAAGGATCTAAAAGACAGGTGTTGCGATGGGCTTCTTGCACCTACTGAGGTATGTCCATTCAGGAAAAGGGTTGTCTATAGCGAGGTCCATGACCTGAATGCCTGGGTTGTAGGAGGGGTGGCAGGCCATGCCGGTCTTTTCGGAACCTCAGAATCAGTGGCAAAACTCCTCCTGAGACTTCTTGATATTTATAAGGGCAGAGGCAATGTCCCTAATTTTTCAAAAGGACTCCTTCAGGAATTTTGGCATATTCAAGGTTCCGGCACCGAGAGCACGTGGGCCCTTGGGTTTGACACTCCATCTCCGGTTGGCTCCACTACAGGCAGCAGTTTTTCTTCTAGAAGTATAGGTCACCTGGGCTTTACAGGCACATCTTTCTGGATGGACCTGGAGCATGAGATATTGGTCGTACTCCTTACCAACCGCACTTTTCCAAAAGCCGATAGTGAAAGCCAGGCCGAAATGCGCCAATTTCGGTCTTTGCTTCATGATTTGATCAGGGAAATTTGGTGATTGTAACTACTTAGGTGGATAGGCTGAAGGTAGAAGGCTAATAGGTACAAATCATGCGTGTTCAAACAAAATCAGGTGGATAGACTGAAGACTGAAGACTGTTAGGGACGAAACCTAGGGCGTTTGAGCGTTGCGAACTGCTTGAAATCCTTCAGCCTTCAACCTTCAGCCTTCGACCTTCAACCTTCAACCTGAATAATTACTATTGATTTAGTGATTTCGGAAAAATTAATGATTAAATTATAAAAATGCGTCCTGTATTAAAAGAACTTAAAATCCTCTCAACTTCCAGGGAAGCCTATGTGGCTGGCGGGCCCGTTCGAGACTGGCTCCTGGGCAGAAAGGTACTGGATCTTGATCTGGTAGTGCCGGATGGTGCCATCGCTCTTGCCAGGCGCTTTGCCCAAAGTACAACAGGACACTTTGTCATGCTGGATGAAAAGGAAAAGGTGGCAAGGGTTGTCTGTAAGGATTTTATTCTGGATTTCAGTCAGTACAGAGACATGGCCAACAACATCGAAGAGGACCTGTTCCAGCGGGACTTCACTATAAATGCCATGGCATTACCGCTGTCTTCAGCCCTTCCTTTACTCGATAAAATTCCAGCCATATCCAATCACCAAATCACCAAATCACCAAATCACCAAATTTTAGACCCTACAGGAGGTCTCGCAGACCTTGATAATCGAATAATAAGGGCAATTTCTCAGAAAAACCTTGAGTCTGATCCTTTAAGGCTTCTTAGGGCCTACCGTTTCAGATCCCAACTGGATTTTGAGATAGAGCAGTGCACATGGGATTACATCAGGGACCTGTCAGGTTCTATAGACTCAGTCGCGTCAGAACGTATCAGCCATGAATTGGGACTGATCATGAAGTCAGAAAGGGCCGGCAGGACAATCCATGAGATGGTTCAAGTCAGGTTGCTGCAGGCGCTAATACATGAAATCAACCCTATGGAAGGCATGCCTCAGCCGGGTTATCATCATCTGGATGTCCTGGGTCACAGTCTTGCGGCGGTTGATGCCATGGAAGATCTTATTGCCAACCCCAGCAATAAATTTTTCCTATGTGGGCCTATGGAACAATGGATTGCTGAAAATAGTGCCAGAATTTCTGATCTTAAGTGGACGGCTTTTCTTCATGACATTGGCAAACCAAGCTGTAGAGGGGAAAAACAGGGTCGCCCTACCTTTTACCGCCACGACCACACAGGTTCAGAAATGGTTCTTGCAATAGGAAAGCGTCTTCGTTGGCCCAAACATGAAACTATATTTGTAGCAAATATGGTAGGGCTTCACATGCGCCCATTTCACCTCCTCAAGGATCTTAGACAAGGAGGACCCACTAAACGGGCCATGAGGCGACTTCTTGCGGAAACCGGCGCTGATTACCCGGCCATGTTTCTTCTTGCCATGGCTGACAGCATGGCCGGCTGTGGGCCGCTTAAGCCATTAGAGCTTGATGCAGAACTGGCCGGGCTTTGGGAAAAGGTACACACTTTTTATCAGGATTGGCTAAAGCCGGTAAAGATGCGGCCCCGGCTCCTTACAGGCCATGATCTTCAAAGGATCTTTGATCTGTCTCCCGGTCCATTTATAGGGAAGTCTCTCGATGCCCTTGAAGGGGCCCAGGTAGAAGGGTTAGTCAGTACCAGGGACGAGGCCGTGAGTTGGCTGAAAGCCTGGTTTGATTCTGATGAGGGTGCCGAGGTTGATATATCTCAGTCTTAATCAGTACCTGCGCTCGGTCTTTGGGGAAAGAGTACAAAAGATTTCCCTTTATTGATGAAATGAATGAGGCCTTGGCGGCGTAAAGAAAATGAAAAATTAAGACGTGAAGAAATTCCTGAGATTCCGGAAGTCGCCTTGAGAGAAGCAGTTGTAAACGCCGTTTGCCATAGAGACTATTTTGAAAAAGGCGCCAATGTCATGATCGAGATATTTGATGACAGGATAGAGATTTCAAACCCTGGCGGACTGCCCTCCGGGCTGACGCGAAAATCTTTTGGAACAAAGAGCGTTGTCAGGAATCCTGTAATTGCGTCATTATTGCACCGGGCTGGATACATCGAAAAAATCGGGACCGGAATTAAACGCATAGAAAACACCGTAAAAGAACATGGGAGAGGAAGTGTATTTTTTTCTTTTGA
>JAFDDO010000091.1 GCA_019310825.1 Deltaproteobacteria bacterium
ACGCCGTCTGGCTTTATGATGGATAATGTACGTTCCATGCTAATTAGATCTCCTTTTTTAACTTATTTTAGATCCTTGTCTGTTAACTACTCAGGTGTTTAAGCTATAGGCTGAAGGCTGAAGGTGGCAGTATATCAAGTATGTCAATTATCTCGTAACGCTCGAATGCCCTAAATTTCGTCCCTAAAAGCCTTCCACCTTCAGCCTATTCACCTGAGCAGTTACTTTGTCTGTAGTAAAAAAATGAGTACAAGGCAAATATTGTTAGTTTCCTTTTTACTGTATTCAGTGATGATTTCTTGACTTCAATTTTTACTTTTATTAACTTATTCTGGCGGTTCTTGTGCGAGAGTGGCGGAAATGGTAGACGCACTGGACTTAGGATCCAGCGGGCTTACACCTATGCGAGTTCGACTCTCGCCTCTCGCACCATAGAACTTGTTTTTTTTGAATAGTCTCGTATACTTGCCGTTGGTCCTTGTTGGGTTTTTTATTCTCAGGTTTTTTCAGCGGAATCATTTCCTTTATTTTTCTTTTTAAAGATATTAAATAAATGGGCATCCTTCATTCACCGGTTTACACTTATTCCCCAAAAGGGTGTATTATCGAATTGAATGCTGGATGCCGAAACTGTAAACTAGAAATTGGAGACTGGATAAAAACTAAATAACGACTCGATTAATCAGCTCTGATTTCTAATTTAACTGACAGAATACAGGATGAACAAAGTATAAACTACTCTTGGCTTGCCATGAAGGATGCCAGTAAATGAACCACCTGCAAAATTTCGTCTACTGTTTCTTTTGGAACAGGATTTGCATTCTTGTGAGCGGTTCAAATTCAAATAATTGAACTTGTAAAGAAAGGTAAAAAGTTAATGAAAGTTACAGTTGAAGACATAGGTCCTATTCAGAAACGTCTTTCAGTAGAAATACCCGCTGACGTGGTATCTAATGAGTTTGACATTGCGTACAATCAACTAAAAAGAGGGGCAGATATCAAGGGTTTCAGAAAGGGCAAGGCCCCTCGCAGCGTATTGGAGCGTCAATACGGTCCACAGGTGGAAAGTGAGGTACTTGAGAAGCTCATTAAACAGAGCCTGCCCGATGCCCTCAAGGAGGCAAACGTGGAACTGGTACTTGATCCACATCTGGATTCAACTTCTCCCTTAAAGGCCGCTGAAGCTTTCACTTATTCGGCCCTTCTGGACCTCTGGCCTGAGTTCGAAGTGCCAAAATATAAAGGTCTTGAATTGGAAGAGCCCTTGGTGGAGGTGAGTGAAGAGGAGATCCAGGAGCAACTTGAGGCCCTGCTACGCCATTTTGCAACAGTAGAGACTGTGCCAGAAGACCGTCCTGTGGAAAAGGGAGATCTTGCCATAATTGATTATGTGGGAGAGATAGATGGTGAGCCTGTGGATGGCCTCTCGGAAGAAAATTATTATCTGGAAGTTGGCGCCGGCTATTTCAATTCCGTGTTTGAGGAACAACTGCTTGGAATGACCAAGGGTTCTGAGAGGTCTATTGAGGTCAGTTATCCAGAGGACGCTTTAAACGGAAAGGTTGCCGGCAATACTGTCCAATTCAAGGTAGTGTTAAAAGCCATAAAAGAGCGAATATCGCCCGAGCTGAACGACGATTTTGCCAAACAGATTGGAGCAGACATCAAGACCGTTGAAGAATTGAGGGATCGTCTGCGTAAACAGTTGGAGACAGACAAGCAGAAGGCTGCGAAAAGCAGTCTGAGACAGCAATTCCTGGAACAATTGAGGGAACAGGTGGATTTCCCAATACCTGATAGACTGATTGATGCCAAGCTCACACAAATGGTGGATAACGTTATAAGCCATCTCCAGGAACGGGGTGTGGACCTTGAAGGAGCCGGGATGTCGGAGGACAGACTCCGAGCGAGAATGCGGGAAGACGCTGTTGGTCAAGTGAAGGCTGAAATTATTTTAGACAAAATTGCCGAAGTAGAAAACATTGCCGTGGACCATGACGAGGTTTCTGAATATGCTAAGTACGCTGAAAGTCAATCCCAACGGCTAGGTGTGGACAGGAAGCATTTAGAGAACGCATTGGTGCGGGACATTCTTCCCAAGTTGCGGGCAAAAAAGACCGTGGATTTCCTTTTGAAACAGGCTGTAGTAAAGCCGGCCTCCCAGGAGGTTGATTAAATGCCTTTAATACCTATTGTTATAGAACAGAGTCCCAGGGGCGAGAGGGCTTACGATATATATTCGCGTCTCCTTAAAGAACGCATAGTATTCTTGGGGGGTGTAGTGGATGACGAGATAGCCAACCTTATTATAGCCCAGTTTCTTTTTCTGGAAGCGGAAGATCCTAAAAGGGACATAACACTTTACATAAACTCACCCGGTGGGATGGTTACTTCGGGATTAGCTATTTATGACACTATGCAATACATAAGACCTGATGTAAGCACACTTTGCCTTGGCCAGGCAGCCAGTATGGGCGCGATGCTCCTTGCTGCAGGCGCTAATGGTAAAAGATATACCCTTCCCAACGCAAGAATCCTGATCCATCAGCCCATGGGTGGATTCCAGGGCCAGGCAACGGATATTGATATCCATGCCAGAGAGATCTTGAGGCTGCGTCAAAGGTTAGATGAGATTCTTGCGGCCCACACCGGTCAGCCCTTTGAGAGGATTCAGGCGGATACGGAGAGAGATTTTTTTATGAGTGGGGAAGAGGCCGGGGAGTATGGCCTTATAGATCAAGTCATTGCAAAACGTGATATCACTCCCCAGGAGGATAAGCCGAATGGCTAAGACGAAAGATTTTGAAAAACAGGGTGGTTTATACTGCTCATTCTGTGGAAAAGGTCAGGAAGAGGTGAAAAAGCTCATAGCCGGCCCGAGTGTATACATTTGTGATGAATGTATAGAACTCTGTAATGATATAATAGCCGAGGAATATGACGGGGAAAATGATGTTGGCAGTGCGGAGAACAAGATCCTCAAACCTGCTGAAATAAAGGCCCTCCTGGATGAGTATGTTATTGGTCAGGAGATGGCCAAGAAGATCCTCTCTGTCGCCGTACACAACCATTATAAACGTATCGATTCCGGGATCGGTATGGGGGATGTGGAACTCCAGAAAAGCAACATCATTCTTATTGGGCCAACCGGCACCGGAAAGACCCTTTTAGCCCAGATTTTAGCCAAGATCCTTAATGTGCCATTCACATTAGCAGACGCCACTACACTGACAGAGGCAGGCTATGTAGGGGAGGATGTGGAAAATATTATACTGAATCTTTTGCAGGCATCTGACTACGATGTGGAACTCGCAAGCCGTGGAATTGTGTATATAGACGAGATCGATAAAATCGCAAGGAAGTCAGACAGTGCCTCTATTACAAGAGATGTGTCAGGAGAAGGTGTTCAACAAGCACTTCTGAAGATCATGGAAGGTACTGTGGCAAATGTGCCCCCAAAGGGCGGGCGCAAACATCCTCAGCAGGACTTTGTTAAGATTGATACTACTAATATACTATTTATATGCGGTGGTGCTTTTGTAGGTCTGGATTCCATTGTCAAGACAAGAATGGGCAAGTTCTCCATAGGTTTTGGCGCGGATGTTCAGGGTGCACGGGATCTTTCGCTGGGTGAGATTCTTAAGGAAATTCAGCCGGAAGACATGATAAAATATGGGCTGATCCCAGAGTTCGTTGGCAGAATTCCAGTTATTGCGACTTTAGAGGAATTGGATGAAGATGCTTTGGTGAATATCCTCCGTGAGCCCAGAAATGCTTTAGTGAAGCAGTTCCAGAAACTTTTTGCAATGGATGATGTCGATCTCCATTTTACCGATGGGGCAATAAGGGCCATTGCTCAGGAGGCGGCAAAGAGAAAGACGGGTGCCCGGGGGTTACGGGCTATTCTGGAGCAGGCCATGTTAAATGTGATGTATGAGCTCCCATCCAGGGAAGGTGTTAAGGAATGCGTGATAAGTGAGGATGTGATCCTCAACAAGTCAGAGCCTATACTTCTCTATGAACCTCAGGCCAAGGCATCAATAAGTGCCTAAAGTGAGCTAAGGCCAAGGTATCGCTTCGCTCCGACTATTTATAGTAAATGCGCTGAAAGCGCGCACCACAACTTTAAGTACTTATAACTTTATTTTTTCTTATTAATATGATTAATTAATAATGATTCATGAGCTATGCTATATGAGTGAAAAGAAAAAAAATTTGACTGTTTCACTTTTACCCCTCCGCGACATTGTCCTTTTCCCCCATATGGTGGCCCCTCTTTTTGTCGGACGCGATAAGTCAGTAGAGGCCATAGAGCAGGCCATGTCTTTGGGGCAGGAGATATTGTTGGCTGCTCAAAAGGATGCCAAGGTGGATGATCCCAAGGAGAAGGACATCTATCGGATAGGAACCTTAGGCACAATACTCCAGTTGCTTCGTCTGCCTGATGGCACGGTTAAGGCCCTGGTAGAGGGTAAACGACGGGCCGAGATCAAACATTATATTCCCAATCAGGAATATTTTGTGGTGGAGGTAAAGCCCTTGCCACAAATATCAGACCGCTCGCCTGAGATAGAGGCCCTTATACGAGTCACGATTAATGTATTTAAGGAGTATGTAAAATATAACAAGAAGATCCCGTCTGAAGTGGCCCTTTCTATTTTTTCCATAACAGATCCTTCCCGATTGGCAGATTCCATTGCCTCCCATATACCGCTAAAGGTCCATGATAAACAGTCCTTGCTGGAGCTTATTCATCCCGGCAGGCGCCTTGAGAGGCTTTACGAGCTCACTCGTTCTGAGATCCAGGTCGTTCGGATGGAACGGCGGGTCAAAGAGCGCGTTAAGAAGCAGATGGAAAAAAACCAAAAAGACTATTATCTCAATGAGCAGATACGGGCCATTCAAAAGGAGATGGGACAGAAAGAAGACTCCCAAGCCGATCTAAAAGATCTTGAGCGCCGCATAAAACGCAAGCGTCTCTCCAGGGAGGCAGCGGCCAAGATTCGGCGTGAATTCAAGAAGCTTAAGATGATGGCCCCCTTGTCCGCCGAGGCCACCGTGGTGAGGAATTATATTGACTGGATATTAGTGCTCCCCTGGTTTGAGAAAACCAGGGATAAACACGACATAGTTGAAGCAGAGCGAATTCTCAACGAAGACCATTATGGCCTTGAAAAACCCAAGGAACGGATTCTGGAATATCTGGCTGTCCAGAGCCTGGTAAAAAAGATGAAGGGGCCGATCTTGTGCCTGGTCGGGCCTCCCGGTGTTGGGAAAACCTCACTTGCAAGATCTGTGGCCCGGGCCCTGGGGAGGAATTTTGTGCGCCTTTCTCTCGGAGGTGTAAGGGATGAGGCGGAAATCCGCGGCCACCGTCGGACATATATTGGCGCAATGCCTGGGAAAATCATCCAGTCGCTCAGAAAAGCCAAGGCCAACAACCCCGTGTTCTGCATAGATGAGGTGGATAAGATGAGTTCAGACTTCCGTGGAGATCCTGCATCCGCACTCCTGGAGGTTCTGGATCCAGAGCAAAACTTTGCTTTTAATGATCATTATTTAGATCTGGATTATGATCTTTCCCAGGTGATGTTTATCACAACCGCAAATGCCCTTTATACCGTCCCGCTACCCCTTCAGGACAGAATGGAAATTATAGAACTTCCAGGATACACCGAGGAGGAAAAACTGGAGATAGCAAATGGTTACTTGCTTCCAAGGCAGATTGAAACCCATGGTCTGAAGCCTGAACGGCTCCAGATAAGTAATGGGGCCATTTTAGATATAATTCGTTCTTACACCAGAGAGGCCGGTGTCAGAAGCCTCGAGCGTTTTTTGGCTGCAATCTGCCGTAAAGTGGCTATGGAAGTAGTTCGCAATCGAGAGAAGAGCCAGGTAATCAAGGTAACTCAATCGTCTCTTAATAAGTACCTCGGAGTCTCCCGTTATCGTTTCGGGCAGCCAGATGAAAGCGCACAGGCAGGTGTGGCTACAGGTCTTGCATGGTCTGAAACCGGAGGATCCCTGCTTAAGATAGAAGCCGTTATCATGCCTGGAAAGGGTAAGCTAACCATTACAGGGAAGCTGGGAGATGTTATGCAGGAATCTGCCCATGCAGCTATGAGTTATGTACGTTCAAGGGCCCATGAGCTCAGGCTGCCCTGGGATTTTTATCAAAAAGTTGATATTCATATACATGTACCCGAGGGGGGAATACCAAAAGATGGACCATCAGCAGGTATCACTATTGCGACAGCAATAGCGTCCGCCCTGCTAAAGATTCCTGTCAGGCACAATGTGGCCATGACAGGGGAGATAACTTTAAGGGGCAGGATACTCCCAATAGGTGGTCTTAAAGAGAAACTTCTTGCAGCGAGACGCGGTGGTATTGAACATGTTCTAATGCCAAAGGAAAATGAGAGAGAATTGAAAGAAATTCCTGTCAAGGTGATACGCTCTATTCATATCCAGCCGATTGAACATATGGATGACGTGTTAAAATACGCCCTTGTCCTTGAAGATCCGGATAGCCTGTTTGCTGGCGGACCAAGTCCCTCAGAGACGCCATGTTGGTTTACAGAGCAAGAGCAGCAGCCTGAAATTCATGCACCTCATTAGTTTTGCAAGTGGCTCGATTAAACATTTTTGCCATAAGTATCGATAAGCTCGCCAAGTGGGTAGAGCATATGAGGAATTCATTTTCAAGGGAGGTGGTACAAATGTTTAAAAATATTTTTAGATCTATTGTTCTGGTTCTTTTTCTATTCGTTTCTGCCTTTGCAGCAATAAATCTTAATACTGCGGATAAGGCCGCTCTTGAATCCATAAGCGGGATCGGCCCTGCCAAGGCAAATGCCATAATAAAATACAGAGAAGAGCATGGTTCATTTAAGAGTGTGGACGAACTTCTGAACATTAAGGGTGTTGGGCCGAAAATTTTTAAAAATATCAAAGACCAGGTGGAAATTTCGAAGTAGGCCGTCATCCATCCGAGATTCTCAAGCATAATATAAAATCTGAAATTTCTTTCTGAATAATGCTCTACCTGCTAATTTATTGGAAATTGATATCGGAGGTTGATAGGTGAACCGAGAATGGTTTGCGATCAGAACTCAGCCAAGAAAAGAGCAGGTTGCAAGAAAACACTACGAACAACAAGATTTTATCGTCTATTTGCCTCTTATTCTCACAATTCGACGGCACGCGCGCAGGCTTGATGAGATTCCTCGTCCTTTATTCCCTCGTTATGTTTTTCTGCATTTATCAATAGACGAACGTAAGTGGAATACTATCGGGAGTACTATAGGGGCAATCGGTCCCGTTCGTTTCGGTGGTTATTATCCGCCAGTGCCGGACTGGGTCATTGAAGGCATGCGCGTTCGTGAGGATGAAAGTGGTCTTATTTCTCTTGGATCTCATGGGTCCACATTCAAGCCGGGTGATAGAGTAGCTGTGGTTCTAGAAAATGTGGAATATCTTGAGGGAATTTTTCAGGCAGCCAAGGGGGAAGACAGAGCACTTATACTTATGGAGATACTCCGTCGGCAGGTATCCACCCTGGTGCCGATGTGGGCGTTGAAGGCTGCATAGACAGGGTGCCCCGGCACGAGCACTGTTTTTTTACCGGCTTGACTTGATATTTGTATTTGGTTACACTTGAATTACTGTTCATTTAATGAACGTAACTACTCACGTAGTCAGGCTGAAGCTGTTTAGACTGAAGGCCGAAGGGGTCAGAAGAGCACGATTGCCGTACTTTGGTGGAAATATCTGGTTCTTGCACCAAACATGGCTTTAAAATGCGCTTTTTCCTAACAGTCTTCAGCCTTCTGCCTATCCACCTGAGTAGTTACAAATGAACAGTATATTCGGGTTTGGTTGATAAAAATTTACAAGAAAGATGGGTGATTTTCACCCAAATGGCGGTAGCTTGCTTTTTTTCAATAACTTCAGTTCTAAATTTCGTATTTTTTGTGGCAGAATATTTTCAAGTTGATTGAGTTTGAAGTGCCCAAAGTTGTGGTGTGAGCTTTCAGCGCGGTTAATATAAACAGATGGAGCGAAGCGATACCGTAACTTTAGGTAATTTTAGTATATTTGTGTAATCGATCCCACTAGTTCCACCATCATTTCCCCACAGGATATACATTTAAATGTTATTTGACGATGGACTGCGTAGTAGTCTCTTCAGACTCCTTCAGTCTGATCCCAGGATGAGCCAGCGTGCCTTGGCAGAGGC
>JAFDDO010000234.1 GCA_019310825.1 Deltaproteobacteria bacterium
GCCCAGTCATACATTGCCCAGCCGAAGATAACCCTCCGGTCTCCCCGGATAGGCGTATTTGCAATATTTTCAGACGCCTGCCGCATGTTTCCGGTTCCTTACCGTTTAAGTGTAACATGGGAGACGTATCATACGTAACATGTATTTGTGACTTGCCGCGTTTTTTGAACATGATTACACTGCAAAAACCCTGAAATATGATTCCGCTCAAAAAGCCCGAGATGCAAGGCGCAAAATTCTCCCGGAACGATGCGTACTTATCGTACGGCTCAGTGACTGGAAAATTGAAGCAACGTCGCAGATTGGACTTTTTCAGCGGAATCAAACATGAGTAGTCTGGGCAGAGATGGCACATCCCTATGCGTGCAAGGACCTATTTATTGGTGGGGGCACTCACCCGGGACCTAACCAAAGACGGCTTTCGCTATGGCGGTACGGTAGCTTATGCCGGCCTGACCGCCATGGCTTTAGGATACAGCGTCACAGTACTCACTACGTGCGCGCCGGAAGAACCTGTGCGCGAGCTCCTTCCAGGGGCAACCATTCACATTCTCGATTCCTTAACTACTACTACCTTTCGCAACCGGGATACCCCATCGGGCAGGATCCAGCAGCTATATGCGGCTGCCCGTCACATCCAACCGCATATGGTCCAGCAGACCTTTTATTCTGCAGACATCATTCCTTGGAAATTCCTGGAGGTTTTTCCTGAAAGACGATTTGTGGCTACCTTGCAGGGATGGTTCAGGACCTGGGACAGTAGCGGCATGGTTTCTCATCAACGTGTGCTTCCGGAGCAATTGGCTGGTTTTTATGCTGTGGTCTTGAGTCTTGAGGACTTGGATGGTGATTTGGCCTATGCACGGTCCCTGGCTGGCGTGGTGCCAATTTTTGTAGTAACCGAGGGCCATCTGGGTGCGAGGCTCTTCTGGCAGGGGAACGAGCGCATTTTCTCTGCACCCAAGGCGCAGAAGAAGGACTCCTGTGGGGCTGGAGATATTTTTGCCGCTGCTTTTTTTTCAGCCCTTGATCAGGGCAATTCCCCAAAGGCTGCAGTCAGGTTTGCAAACCAGCTGGCCGCATTCTCAGTGACCCGCCTGGGGCTTGCTTCTGTGCCCACGGCTTCAGAGATGCGAAAGGCCAAGATTTTATTGGACGAGGCTCTGCCTTGCACAGCAAAAACCTGAGCATGAGAGTCCCGGACAAGGAAAGCGCATATACCGATATCCATGTGCACGCCGTACCGCGTAACGGGAACATCCAGGCCCACGGCTGGCGGCGGGCCTTGTTTGCCCTGGCTGCCAAGCGATCCGGTGCGCATGGGACAGGACCAGAGGCTGCGCGGACTTACACGGAGAATCTGGCAAGATATCTTCACAGTTCACGTTATGTGCGGCGTGCAGTTCTGCTTGCGCTGGATCAGGCATATGACGAACAGGGAAAGCCTCACCAGGCGATGATCGGTTTTTATGTAAGCAATGAAGATGTGCTGGCCTGGTGCAGGGATGCCCCGGAAATTTTTCTATTTGGTGCATCGATTCACCCCCACAGACGTGATGCCATAGAAGCCCTTGAACGCTGTGCTGAACAGGGAGCAGTTTTAGTCAAATGGTTGCCGAACAGCCAGGGTATTGATCCGGCGGATCGTCGCCTTCTGCCTTACTATCAGAAGCTGGCTGAATTGGGTCTCCCACTGCTCTGTCACACCGGCTTTGAATTTGCCTTGCCCGCGATCCACCAAGCATATGGGAATCTTGAGCGCTTGCGTCTTGCCTTGGAGCACGGTGTCATCGTGATCGCAGCCCACAGCGGATCCGGCGGCCTCTTCATTAACCGACGAGCCCTGACGCGTTCTGAACAGATGCTTCGCCGCTATCCCAATCTGTATTGCGATACCGCAGCCCTTGCGCTCCCTAACCGAATGGAGGCCTTACTGTGGTGGCGTAATCATCCGGAGTTCTTTAACAGGCTCTTGTTCGCCACAGACTTTCCTTTGCCCCTATATGCCCTGCCCTGGTCTTTGTTTTTGCCTCATGCCGATTATATCCGATTTGCAAGGGAGCATAACCCATTTGACCGGATGGCGGAGCTACTGAAAGGATTGGGAGTTTATCCTTCCCCTGATGCCTTTGAATCAATACTTCGACACTCCCGCTGGAAGAAGGATTGATGTTTTTTGTTTGCCACTGTCCCCGATCTGTGCCTTGTGGTGAGTATAAGAATCATGCCGGGATATCGCCCCGCACGTAAAGCTTCCGTATCTGTTCCGCAAACTGTCTTTCGATCTCCAGCCGTTTCAGTTTCATAGTGGCGGTGATCATGCCATTCTCAATGGTCCACGGCTCCAGCGTCATGTACACAGAGCGTACCTGTGCATGGGCCGGGAATTTGCGTAACAGACCCACGATTTTTTTGATGACTTCCTTTATGGCGGCGGGCAACTGGAGTGAAGAAGGATCTTCAGGATCAAGATCAAGCCCGGAGGCGCATACTTGCCATGCAACGGGGTTGAGCACCAGTACAGCTGCGATGTATGGCCTGCCTTCTCCCACTACCATGGCCTGTTTGAAGAGTGGGTCCAGGACAATCGACGTTTCCAGGTCCGCCGGTGAGACCTTC
>JAFDDO010000092.1 GCA_019310825.1 Deltaproteobacteria bacterium
GCCATAGCTGTGACTCTGGTGGCGGCAGCGGTTTTTCTTTTACATTTAGCGTAAGCTGTAATTCTATAGGATGCCAATGCTTTGATATCTCTATTGATTCTGAAAGTATGCAACCAGGTTCCTATAGTGGCACCATCACGATTTACAGCAACCTGGATGCTAATTCTACTAGAATTATTAATGTAAAAGCCACAGTTGAAAGATATGAGACCCAGGAAGTTGAAGGGTCGATTTCCACTTCATCGTGGCTGGATCTGCGCCTCGAAATTCCACAAAACGATTTGTTGGATGAAAACGGAAATCCAGGGAATTTCTACTTGCTCGTTGAGCATCCGGGTCTCTTCCCGGGCCAGGTATATGCCTACCGATGTCTTGAAAAACCAGGCTGCAGCCCGACGGAGTGTGGCCAGGAGACAGACTGTCGGCTTGATCTCTTCAGTCAATGGGGGCATCTTGTTCCTGGTGCCGGGGACCTGGCCTATCAATCGGATCGGGAGTGGGATCTCCAGCAAGATGTTTTGACTGTGCCTTTTGGCGGTTTTCGCCTAATTGGTCTGGAAGGCGATATCATAATCCATGGCATGGTGGGCACTCCCAATCCCGGACAGGACTGGGGAATGACGCATCTCTTGAAATACACCCTGCACGTAGTACCCCTTACAGGAAACTGGATCGTTACTGATGAGTTCTGGGGGAAAACTTTTACTTATTCCGATCCACTGATACTATATGAATCTCGAGGTCAGCTTGAAGGCGCTTGGAGAAATATATGGCTTGGTTGGTGGGATTCTGACAATAACATCAACTATGTCAATCCATCGGACGTCATACCCGGTCCTCCATCAATTGACGGGTCCAGGATCGTAGTTGTAAATTCAAGCTCAGTATCAGGTTATGACCTCCATTTTACAGAGTGGAATCCGGCGTTAAATCAGAATTTTGAGTACTGGTATCAAATCACGAACCTCAGTCAGGATAGCATGCAAGGTTTTTGGCGCTATCGGGTTGCAGAAGAGGAAATATGGTTTACCCCTCAGGCATTCAGTGCAGTAAAACTGGGCGTCACCATACCGCTTGATCCGAATTGTAACTGCTATCGTGTAAATGGCACTGTAAATGGATATGCAACTCCGTTTCTGGTAGACACAGGGGCTTTTGCCGTACTCCTTGATCTGGCTGATGCCTTCTATTTGGGTTTGGTCGATAATGAGACTGGTGAACTCAACAGTAAATGTGATCAGACGCCTGTGCTGATAGGAGGAGTAGGCGGCACCATTACAGCATATAAATGCTATGTTGATATTGAAATCGAGGGACGTCTATCTCGCGAAAATGTTGAAGTCTATCTATCAGAAGGCCAGTCTGCATTACTCGGCATGACCTTCCTAGACCAGTTCCACATATCCACAAGTGCGGAAGACGGCACAATGACTATCGCACCTTAGGAGGCTATTCAAAAGGGCGAGGATGAGAAATCTCACCTCGCCCTTTTTTTGTTAACTGAACTGATTAGCTTTCGATAACACTGAGCTTGGCATAATCAAGGTGCAGGGTTTTCTCTCCGGCAACGTCAAAAAGCACCTGTATCTTTTTTGGACCAATGCCCCTGATCACCCGTCCCGGACCAAAGATCGGGTGCCTGACCCTTTTCCCAGGTGTAAAGATGCCGAAACCGGTTTGATCAGACCCCGGGCTACTTTCGGAGTTTATTTGTTGGACGTGTTCAGAAGGCCTTGAAGGTGGCCTAGTAACACCCGACATATGCTGCCTGTTTTTTTGATAAATCTTTTCATCATTAACAATTCTCTTTTTCCATAACTGCAATAGGTCGGCAGGTATTTCCTCCAGAAACCTTGATGGCCTGGCAGGAAGCAAGCCTGTACCTGAGACGCTAATAAAGGCCGGATAACAAAAACACAGAAAATCTTTGGCCCTGGTTGCGGCTACATAAAAGAGCCTACGTTCTTCTTCTATTTCCTTGGTACGAAAGGAAGCCGCAGGCGACGGAAAGCGTCCCTCTGCCAGTGACAAAATCAAGACTGCCTTCCACTCAAGACCCTTGGCCGAGTGCATGGTGGAAAGAACCAGCCGTTCTTTTTCTTTCTCCATCTCTTCTTGGTCCGGAGGGTCCAGGGCCAGATCGGCGAGCATAGACACTGCGTCGTCGTACCGGGCTGCCAATCCTCTCAGGTGTGCCAGTTCCCGCAGACGTTTGGGATAATCTTCATGATGGATCTTTTCCAGATGTGGCCGATACCAGGTCTCGAGCTGTAAAAGCAAATCCGGAAGGTCCGCCGGCATGTCATGGAGTCTTTTTAATAGACTGCCGAGTCCCCTCACTGTTTCTCCCCAAGCCGCCTTGGTTTTATAGGTTGAAAGACATTGCAGGGGATCTTCACTTTTAATCAATTGAGAGAAAATTTTCTCCACACTCTTGAGGCCAAGACGTTCTATTAATAAGAGTATCCTGCTCCAGCTCAGCCTGTCCAGCGGGTTTATGATAATGCGAAGAAGGGAGAGAAGATCCTTGATATGGGCGGCCTCAATGAGACGCAATCCTCCGCGCTTGACAAAGGTTATTCCGCGGCTGCCCAATTCGGTCTCAAGGTGAAAGGAATGAAAACCGGCCCTGAAAAGCACGGCGATATCAGAGGGTTTAAACCCATCTTTCAACAATTCCTGGATGCGGTCGGCAACAAATTTTGCTTGGTCCACCTCTTCCTTTGCCAGGTACAGGTATGGCTGATTTCCTCCCTTTCTCTGTGCCGTCAGTTGTTTTGTAAATTTTTCCTTGGCATTGGCAATTATGGCGTTGGTACAATCCAGGTTGGGCTGGGTGCTGCGGTAGTTCCTCTCAAGTTTTATAATCTGAGTCCCGGGAAACATATCGGGGAAGTTCATAATATTCTTGAAATTTGCTCCCCTGAAGGAATAGATGGACTGGGCGTCATCTCCAACGATCATTACATTGTCATGACCGCATGCCATGAGATGCACGATCTCCGCCTGTGTGGCATTTGTATCCTGATATTCATCTACCATTATGTATTGGAACCAGGAACCCATGGATTCTCTGACTTGGGCATATTCTTTCAGCACATCTCTCCACCTGAGGAGCAAGTCGTCGTAATCCATGAGTGCGTGGACTTTTTTGTATTTGCGATAGACCGGGATGAGTTTTTCCAGCCCCGGCAGTTCCCCCAGGAGGTGCGGATAGCCCTGCTCAATGACCTTCGATACTGATCCTCCGCAGTTCTCTGTCTTGCTCACAATTGAAGCCAAGACGGATTTCCGGGGAAACTGCTTTCCAGGCCCTGTGAGTTCTAACTGACGGGCCAGGAGGTATAAGAGGTCCAGCATATCTGCTCTGTCAAGTATTGTGAAATTGTTGGGATAGCCGATCAGGTGCCCATGGCGCCTTAACATTCTATGGGCGAATCCGTGGAAAGTGCCTCCAGTTACCTGCTGGCATTGGGATCCTACGATCCGGGAAGCCCTTATCAGCATGGTGGCAGCAGCCTTTCTGGTAAATGTCAGAAGTAGGATTTTGTCCGGCTTCACTCCTTGCTGGATAAGCCTGGCAACTCTATAAACCAAAGTACGAGTCTTTCCGCTTCCGGCACCGGCTATTACCAAAACCGGGCCGTTCATGATCTCTACAGCCCTGAGCTGTTCCGGGTTGAGTTCCCGTTTAAAGTCAACACGTACCCCTTGTGAGTCTAAAAAGTCGGTTGACATTGTCATAGATCAGGGAGTATTGAGCTCAGCAACCAGAGGGAGTTCCATGATTTCTTTAATGGTGTATTGGAGTGGAAGGGCAAAGAAAAAGTTGTTTCCAAGATTAGTTGCTTCGTAGCCTACAATGCCGCCATGGACTTCCACTACCTTTTTCACAAAGTGTAATCCATGGCCAACACCCTGCTTGTTTTCAGAACCAGTCCCGCGAAAACCCTCGTCAAAGACGCGGGAAGTCTCACCTGAAAGGATGTGCGGTCCGGTGGTATAGACGTTAAACTTGATTCCAGGCTTTCCTGGGCCGAAAAAGTCTTGTATCACCTCCTGTCCGTAGGACATAGACTTGATTGGTTCTCCGCTTTCGTTAATTACCTCCTGACAGTATTTCTCCGCATTGGAAAATAGGTTCGCATAGACCTGGGAAATAAGCCCCACATCCACTGCCAAAGGGATATCTTCGTCAGGCATTTCGCCAAGATGATAGTCTATACTTATGCCCCTACGTTCAAGCCGTTGTTTGTAACGCTCAAGTTGTGGGTCTAAAACCTCTTTCCTGAAGCGACACATCTTGCGCCGCAGCACAAGATGTCCCTTCTCAAAATGATCCCGCCTTAGCAGACTTTCAAGAAAGAGACTGGTATTCTTATAGTGTTTATCAACTTCTTCATACTCCTTAAAGATATCCTTACACAAGTCGGACAGGCTATCCTGTAACTGCTCTATATGGCATATCTCAACACACTCTTTTCTGATCCCAACTTCTATCCTTTTTCCCATATTTTTTTCAATATCTTCAAGCTCCTGGATCTTTTTTTTGAGATTGTTCAGGAAGAGCCTGTATTTCATGTTGGGCACCAAGACATTGTGCTCGATGTCCGCCACAAGGGTATTGATGAACTTGATGTGCCTTTCACTCTCTAGTGAAATCAACTTGTAGTGCAGATTGTATCCTATTCTGTTTGCGTACTTTTCAAAAAACAGCCTGTCGTTCTTTGCAAAACTAGACAGAGGGGAAACTGCGAACAAGCCTATAATTTCCTCTGCTTGTGATAAAGGTTTCCTGGTTAACAGCCGCCGGTTACCCCTGATAGGTGATATAAACGTATCTCCTGTCACATAAGCAGATTCGCCTACCCTGACATCCTCAGTAGGATCCATGCCGCAGACTTTTAGCCCTTTGATGGAATCGCAGGCAATATAGAGTTTTCTGGTATCCGGATCGACCAGATAAAGGCAGGAATCAAACCCCATGAACTCCTTGGGGACAAAGACACACACCCTGTAAAAATTCTCAAGGGTCTCGTATTCCTGGGCCAGATCGAAAAAGGCCCTAAGTGTCCTACCCTGGATATGGGTAAAACGGTAACTTTCATAATCCTCCCGTTTCTCGCGTATTCTGGGCAGAATTGTGGCGAGTTCAGGAGGATCTGTAGGGCAATATATGGTCATGAGATAATTATTATTCTAACAGAATTAACAAAAATTACAAAATACTTCTATATTGTAGATGTGGGCTATTCACTTTGCTACCCTAAACGACAATATACAGAACCTTTGAACCCTGAACCTCTGAACCCATGAACGGTTACCTATTTAATAAAAAGGTCCTCTATGGCAGATACCAGCGAAGGTATTGTAAACTTATCAGGTTGAGCTAGGACTCTAAGGCCGAAGTCTTCTGCCGTCCTGGCTGTGATAGGACCAATGCAGGCTACCCTTGCCTGATCAAGTATCTGATTGCGCAGATCATCAGGGACCAATTGAAAAAAGTTCTTAACAGTCGATGAACTCGTAAAAGTCAACACGTCAATGGTTTCCTGTTCCAGGATCTCCAGGATTTCAGGCTTAAGCTTAGGTGCCTTGGTTACATAGCTAGAAACCAAAGTAACCTCTGCCCCAAGCTCTGAAAGCCTGCGGGGGAGAATCTCTCTTGCCTTTTCCGCCCTAGGGATAAGGATGCGTTTCCCTGATACATCTATTTCACTAAAGGATTCTATCAAGCCTTCTGCCCGAAAGTCGTTGGGCACGATGTCAGAAGTTAAGTGCAGGGCAGAAACTGCCTTGGCAGTACCGGCACCTACAACAGCAATACGTATATTTCCAAGGGCTCTAAGATCAAAATCCAGTCCGAAAAGACGTTCAAAGAAAAACCTTACCGCGTTGGCGCTGCTAAAAATCACCCAGTCAAAGGCAGAGAGTGATTTAATGGCCTGGTCCAGAGGTTCCAAGTCCTTTGGCAAATGGACTTCTATTGTAGGGCACTCCAAGCAATAAGCGCCTCTCCGTTCCAGCAATCTCACAAGATCACTGGCCTGTTCCCTGGTTCTGGTAACAAGAATTCGTTTACCCAATAGGGGTAGGTTTTCAAACCAGCTTGCCTTGTCCCGTAACGCCACCACGTCTCCCACCACAATAACTGATGGAGGCCCAAGACCTGCTTCTTTTACCTTTTCTGCTATATTTATTAATTTTCCTGTAATTGATGTTTGGAGAGGGGTAGTTCCCCAGCGAGTCACTGCCACCGGAGTATCAGGACTGCGCCCGTATTTTATGAGCCGCTCTGCGATATTGGGCAGGTTTTTCATCCCCATAAGAAAGACAAGGGTCCCTACGCCTTTGGCTAGGCCCTCCCATTCTATATCCGCTTCTTTACTGTCTATTTTGCGGTGGCCTGTAATAAAGGCTACGGAAGCGGTATGTGCCCGGTGGGTCAAGGGTATCCCGGCGTAGGCAGGAACTGCAATACCTGAGGTCACACCGGGCACCACTTCAAAATATATCCCCTCCTTGGCGAGTATCTGGGCCTCTTCGCCACCTCGGCCAAACATAAAGGGGTCCCCTCCCTTCAGGCGGGCTACACACTTTCCTTCCAGGGCCTTTTCCACTATTATCCCGTTGATATCTTCTTGAGTCACTGTGTGTGAGCCCATCCGCTTACCAACATAGATACGTTCTGCACTAGGAGAGGCAAAAGGCAGAAGTCTCGGGCTTGCAAGGCGATCATATACAACCACCTCGGCCTCAGCCAAAAGCTCCTTGCCACGAATGGTCAAAAGGCCTGGGTCCCCTGGGCCGGCTCCTATTAAATAAACCCTTCCGGATGAATAGTCCGGCTTAATTCGCTCCATAAACTTCCCTCAATATTTCTGCACCCCCGGCAGCCAGTATCTCTTCTCCAAGGATAGTCCCAAGAGTTTCGGGCTGATCAGCAGTTCCTTGCTTTTTCATCCTTATAATGTTTGTCCCTGCTTCATCACCCACCATGCCTTCAAGTTCAAGTATTTCTTCCTTGAGTTGGGCAAAGGCACCTATGGGCACCTGGCATCCACCTTCAAGCTTGAGAAGAAAGGCCCTTTCAGCCCTCACGCAGATGGATGTTTCTTCATGATGAATCGAGTCGAGAATTCGCTTGACCTCTGTATCCATGCTCCTGAACTCTATGCCAAGGGCTCCCTGGCCTACAGCAGGAAGCATCACTTCAGGTTCCAGAAGTTGAATAATCCTTTGTTCCAGCCCCAGTCTTCTAAGCCCGGCAGCCGCCAGGAGAATGGCATCATACTGCCCCTCATCAAGCTTACGAAGCCTTGTGTCGATATTTCCCCTCAAAGAGACCACCTCGAAATCAGGCCTTGCATTCTTAAGCTGTGCTATCCTTCGAAGACTGCTCGTGCCTATCCTGGCACCCTCGGGCAATTCTTCCAATCTGAGCCCGTCCCGGGAAATCAGGGCATCCTTCGGGTCTTCACGATCAGGAAAAATGCTGACTTCAAGGCCTTCCGGGAGTTCGGCAGGGACATCCTTCAAGCTATGTACGGCAATATCCGCTTCTTTCTTGAGAAGGGCGTCTTCGATCTCTTTTACGAAAAGGCCTTTGCCACCAACTTGAGCCAGTGGTACATCCAGGATCTTGTCCCCTTTGGTGGTGAACTTGACAATATCTACATTGACCTCAGGCCAGTGTGTCTCAATCTTTTCTTTGACCCAGCAACTCTGTGCAAGGGCCAGTGCACTTTTTCTGGTCCCAAGTCGCAACTTTTTCCCGGTTCCCATATCAACCCCCGCAGGAGCTACAGTCAGAACTGGTACAACCGTCACATAGACTGCTTGACTTTTTCCCTGTCCCTACAAACTTGTGGCCGGCCTTAAAAGCAAAAGCTGAAACCTTCTTTTGTGCTTCTATAGAGCCACATTTGGGGCACTTGACATCGGTTCTTGACCCAAGGACCAGTTCCTCAAAATCCTCTCCGCAGGCAGTGCACATATACTCAAAAATAGGCATTACAAATTCCCTCCACAATTTAAATAGGACACAGATTTTAGCAGATAAACACAGATAATACTATTCTTCATAAATTTGAAAATCTATGTTCATCTGTGTTTAAAATGGAAATTCCTATACTATGAACTTAGC
>JAFDDO010000005.1 GCA_019310825.1 Deltaproteobacteria bacterium
GCTTTGAGCTGATTTCAGCGCCTCTGCGATGAAAAAGAATCATGTCTGGGTTTCCGTATTATCAAGGTCCTCTGTCAGTAATTTCTTGATCTTTCTCGCTGTCATTTTCGAATGGACCTCGTTATCTACAAGGACAACCGGAGCCAAAGCACATGATCCCAAGCAGGCCACTCGCTCAAGACTGTATTTGTAGCACGGAGTCGTCTGGCCTGTCTTGATCCCAAGGCAATTTTCCGCTGTTTCCAAAACGTCTCGGGCGCCTAATACATGACAGGCAGTCCCCTGGCATACAGAGACAAGATGATCACCTCGACGAGTCAAATAGAAATGGTCATAGAACGTTGCTACGCTGAATACCTGGCTCGGCGGCAACTTCAAGAAATCTGCAATTAAAGACAAAGCGGCCTCGGGCAGATACCCAAACTCCTCCTGAACCCTCTGCAGGATGGAGATTAATCCTCCCCTTTCTCCTTCAAAAACCGCAAGTATCTTATTAAGTCTTTCAGTATCCATACGTCAGTATCCATTCAAAATTGAGGAATTCTTAATCCCTCAATCATAGAACTTGATTTATTTATAGGCGTTAACAGGTTCATGGTTCACGGGTTCAGTGGTTCAATGTAACCCTGAACCCGTGAACAGTTACATTTATTTTTACACAGATCCTAATGTTTTCCCTGAATGATGTTTTCAGCCATCCGCACATCGTTAATGCTGCCCATGAATACCGGCAACCTTTGATGAAGATACTTAGGTTCAAGATCGAGTATACGTTCAAACCCGTTGCTTGCATATCCTCCTGCCTGTTCGACTATATAAGCCAGGGGATTGACCTCGCAAGTGAGCATCAGTTTTCCATGCGGCTTTGAAGGATCCTTTGAATTTTCCGGATACATATATATTCCTCCTTTTAGGAGGTTTCGGTGAATATCCGTCACAAAAGAACCTGTATAGCGCGCTGTATAAGGACGGCCTGTCTTTAAATCCGGCGTCTTAAAATACTCGATCGCGTCCTGGACATTCTCCTTCCAGAAATAATAGTTTCCCTCATTGACGCTGTAGGTCTTACCCTTTTTGGGTATGCGAATGTTTTCATGGGAGAGGAGAAACTCGCCGATACTTGGTTGCAGCGTAAAGCCATGTACCCCGTTTCCGGTTGTGTAGACCATAATTTTGCTCGATCCATAAATAAAATACCCTGCTGCCACCTGTTTATGGCCGGGTTGCAAGGTCTCTGTCATTAAGCCGAATTCCCCGGGACCCTGTTTTTTGAGGATTGAAAAGACCGTACCGATCGTACAAGGTACATCAATATTGGTAATGCCGCCCAGGGGATCAAAGATCAATATGTAGTTACCCTTGGCATATTTTTTGGGAATCGGTATTAAATCGGTATTCATCTTGGATGCCATACAATCCAGGTGTCCTATGTGACTAAGGCGGTTTATAATTGTAGAGTTGGCATGCTCGCGCAATTTTTGTATAAACGCTTCGCCAACACTTTCTGACTCCATAGTATCAAGCATATCAGACAAATTTGCCTTTTTCACTTTCTGGGCAATGATCTTGGCTGCCACTGTCAGCTCTGACAGAATAGATGTAAAGGCACCCGTTGCCTCTGGCTGCTCTTTTTGACCGGACAAGATGAACTCCGTAACAGTTATCCCTTGAGCCATTTTAAATCCACCTTTTTTGTGTATTAGGGCCTGGAAAAAAATAACTTGGCATTTTCACATCCCATCTTCACCATATCTTTAATTGATCCTCAATCGCAAAATCCTCAAATTAGCACTATTAGTCCTGCGGTTTTGCTCAATCAGATCAACTAAATCTATGGCAAATTTGGGCGCGAATTCTACCAATCTATTTTTTTCCAGGCCCCTATGCTGTAAACCAGGAATGCTTAAGCTGAAAAGACCTCTTTTCCAGCAATAGGCCCCCTGATTCTATTTAATTGTGTCAAACCGTGAAAATAGCTTCTCTCAGAAGCTTGATGACAATATTCTGTACCATGGCGCCTCATTATTTTCAATTATGATTACGCTGAAAATACCCCATCTGCTGCGTTACTTAAATTTCTTCGTCACCACGACGTACGCTAAATACATCTCATTCCTTAAAAATCTCGCGCCTTGCATCTGGAGCATTTTGAGCGGAATCCTGTTTCAGGACTTTTTGCGGTGTAATCAATTATAGATCAAGCCAGGACTCTGAGAATATGGTCTTTCCCATCAGGACTCTGGTTGTCTTGTAGTATTCCATCTCCTTGGGAGAAAGGGTGCTGGGGTCAGGTTCGTTTTCGGCCATTATATCGTGAACCAGCTTCAGCAGTTCAGGCATTTGTCCATGGGCCAGCTTAATTAACTCATGATCGTATGTGTCGACAATAGCCGACCATATTCCATGCTTCATTAACATGGCCAATAAAGCCCGGTTGAGATACGGTCGCTTTTCAGTAGAAACACCGTTTGAGATATTTGAGAGGCCTACTACGGACTTTACGCCCGGAGCGATCTCAGGCAACATGCCCATGAACTCTAGTCCGCTCATTACCTGGTCTGATCCCAGGGTTATAGGGGTAGTAATTGGATCCACCAGAATCTTCTCGTTCGGGATTCCGGCTTCGTTCATGGCCATGGAGAGATCTACAGTCATGGCTGCCCTCTCGTTAGAATCCCTGGGCATGCCGTCCACTCCCCAGAGTAGGCCCACAACGTTACAGCCTGCCTCAGCAGCTACAGGTATAAGCTTTTTCATTCGCTCAGGCTGGAGCGAGATAGAATTCATCACATGGATCTTGGGATTCCTGGCTGCCTTCATGCCGGCAATCAAGGCATCGGCATTTGTAGTGTCAAGGGACAAAGGACAATCAGTTATTTCCTCTGTAACATTGACTATCCAGGGCATTAACTCATGCCCCTCCTTTCTGGCAGGCCCGATGTTGAGATCCAGAAAATCGGCCCCATCTGCCACTTCTTCATTGGCCATCAACTGAATCGGCCCGGAATCGCGCTCCTTCATGGCCTTTCCAATCCGGGTACCCATGATATTTATGTTTTCAGCAATACATTGGACATACATGATTACACCTCAGCCCGCCAATCCCTGAGAAAGGAAGGTATATGGCTTGCTTCTCTGGGGCCAATCTGGATCTTCCAGTCCGGAAGTTCTTCCTCCAGCTCACCTTTTATAGATGCCAGATATCCTGGGATAATCAGGTTCCTGTGCTTGATTTTGTCTTCTATGTTTGATTTTTTGACAAACATACCTATTAAATCAGCACTGAATTTTCCCGCGGCCCAGGCAGTAAGCACTGAAAGGCCCTCTGTATCTTTGATTAGGAGCCAGGATGGGATTTTGCTGCCCTCGACTTCTCCTGAGACGATAAAGTAAGTCAGGGAAAAGTTGCACGTAATAAGTACAGGAGAGTTTTCGTCCGGCCCGTTTATTGGATAAATATCCTCGTCGACCACCATAGGCCTCTGAGGATCAGTAAAGATATTGAGCCGCTCAAGCAGGAGCGGGAACAGGGTATCTCCCTGCAGGTCAGACATAACTATGATGCCGGCGTATTTGGCCACCAGAACCGATGCAATCATTGTCTCAAGCAGAGGATCCCTGGTCATCTCACACGTGAAAGAGATGGTGGGAAAACCTAGGGCCTTGTACTTGTGTTTTGTAGAGGCCCTGCGTATGGCCACTTGGTCTTCAAACGCAGCCCTTACAGTCCTGGCACCTGTATCAAGGACGAGATTTTTAACTCCCGCCTTCTGTAACCGATCTGATATCTCCGCAGTCTCTCCCAGGGTCTCACCCTTTACTGCCAAGGGGCAACCAGCTTCCCTGGCTATTTCTGCCATAGTCTCTGAATTTTTCTTTGTAGCACAGTAAAGAAGGGGCTTGTGATCTCCACAGACTTTGGCGCCTGCTGCAAGGCAGTCGGCATGATCGCTCATCAGGATAATAGCGGCATCAGGGCATTCGTTACATACACGTTCCACCAGAGAAGTAAATGCCTTCTTATCCCCGGTGGCGTCACTTACAGCTATCAGGTCGGCCTTGAGCAGCAAACCTACACGATCATAGCGCAGATTATTGAAACGCTGTAAACGCCCTGTGATATTATCCCCGTCCATATCAGTCTTGACCAGGACTGCAATGCCTGTTGGGTGTTCAAATCTTTTTTCATGCCTGTACAGGCAGGTCTCTCCTCCCATCTCAAAGATGTTATCACCACCGCCAATAGTGATAGACCGGATGGGCGGAGCAGATGCCTCTCCCACCTTTTCTTTTACCTCATCAGAGATATACGGGCATGCGCTTATATTTACCTGACCTGCTGCTACCTTCATGGCAAAGGCCAAGCAGGTGGGTACATCACACTCCCCGCAGTTCGTTTTGGGAAGCATTTTCAGGATTCCTATCCCAGTGAGTGCCATTAGTTATTCTTCTCCTTACATCACTTTTTCCATGCTCAGCGCCGGGTGCTCCTTCTCCTTAATATAGCGGAGCACTTCGTCTTCTGTGATACCCACTTCATCATCCGCTATCATTTCAACCAGATCGGGTGCATTTTCTTCTTCAGCCCTTTTCTGGAGGCGATCCCTGATCTCCTCTTTCAGTATTTTGGGCATCCACACCACACGCTTGAGACCGCCTTCAGCCTTCATAAACTGCCGGCTACAGATATAATGCTTGGAAACACCGAGAAAGCCGGGAGTAACCTGTCCTCCACCAACCATCCCAGCCAGAGTGGTAAATTTCATTCCGGCCGGGGTCATTCCCATGTAATCCCTGTTAACAATCATAATGCCATTACATATGGGAAGCATAGTGGCGATACATTCAAAGCAGCCGCAGGCGGTCATTGGATCTACCATAAGGCTATAGGCACTGACACGCTCAACTTTTCCCCTGGACGCCTTATTAACAAAATCATTTATACCTTTCCACTGACCGAGGTTGGCATCGATAAGGTCTCCTTTGGGTATGGGCTGATTCGGACCTGTGGGATTGATTTCAAAGGAGGCCTTGCCATCCAGCCAGTTATACGCACCGCACATACCTACACGCTCAGGAGTAATCACACATACGTGGCTTGGGGCAAAGGACTGGCAGAGGGTACAGGAATAGAAAATCTCTTCACTTTCGTCCGTCATGGAGCCAAGGCGCTCATCCCTGGCAGCATAGACAGCCTTCGCCATGTCGATGACCTCCTTTACCCGGGCCTCCTCTGTATAGATTTTTACCTGTACCTTATCCACAATGGCACCAAAGTCCTGATGGAGCTTTCCGTGGAGGATGCGCCCGATATGCTCAAACTTGAAGCCCTTTTCTATAGCCGCCTTGCCGGCCCTGAACCACATTATGTTCCGCTGTCCGATGTGCATGACTCCCTGGGCATAGTTGATCAGGTGGTGAAATTGCCGCTCAAGGATAGGCTCGAAGTCAGACTGCATCTGCCGGCCCGCAACCTCGGCAAGTATGGCAAGCGGGAGCTTTGCACCCTCTTCCACGTCTGCTATTTCCGGTCCTTCCACGGTTACCAGCCCGTCCTGTACCTCATCCATTTCTTTGGAGACCAGAAGTTCCACTCCCAGGCTCCTTCCACCACCGCACTCAAGATACAGGTCGTCTTTCCGTACACGCTCCCCTTCAAAGGCAGGACCGTAAGCCATTGGAATATCGATCTTGGAGACAGTGACCTTGAGTCCCCGCACCTCTATGGCCTTCTGGACAATCTCATCGTGCGGGATCTGACTGACCACATGCTCGTAAGTACAGATACCAGTAGGTAGTACCTGCGGTATATCCCAGTCGGATATGGTTGGAAAACCCCAGTTTATTGCCCCTGCTGCATTGGCATACCATTCATCCGAGACCGGACCAAATGCAATGACAAAGGCAAATGTCCGATCCTTATTATAGATCAGGTTACCCTTGAAATCACCAGGCTTTATGCCGCCAAAGGCAAGGGCAACGCGGCAAGCAAAGCCCATGGCAAACACTGCAGAGGTATATGTGGGCCCAAAGGGCACAAGGCGTGTGGACCAACCGATCTGCACGTTTTGTTTTGCCAGTTGATCCGGCATGGAGATCCCATCGGTCTGATCATGCATGAATATATAGAGGTTCTTTTGCTGCAATTCCAAAGCAATTTTTTCAGCTATCTCCGGATCTGAGGGAGTGCCGAGTATTGCTGCAAATCCTGGGGCAGTACCATCCACGAACTCTATGCCGCGTTTACGGAAAATCACATCATCTGCTGCCCCAAGCCATAGGCAATCATCTGTGGGGTCCTCGGTCTTTGCATAAAAGCCTGATTCCTCAACGTATCGCATAGCCTCATGCATTTCTTCGGCAAAAAAAGTAGCCATCCCGGCATCCAGGGCCGGTGCCAAATACGGTAGCCATACCTGGTCACTAACCGGCGCAGGAAGCAACTTTCGACATTCCTGGAAGATTTCCTTCATGTCCCCTAGTTGTTTTACAGGGGCACCCAGAATGCTGTAAATTACCGGCAGGTAGTAACCAGTATTGGGAAAGCTGACTTTTTGTTCAGGCCCAAATTGTTTCAGGACTTTTTCATATTTTTCTTCAGCCATGTCCACTATCTTGTGGGCCCCTCGAATCGCGGCTGAACAGATGATCTTCGACATTACAATCCTCTCTACATCATTCCCTTTATCAATGCCTCTGTCAGGGCAACTGCTTTCGGGTGCATCATTACCATGAGTTCGCCCCCGGCAAGCAGCAAAGTTGAGGCGGTTATGGCCTCCATTAGCACTCCCCGGCGCTCTTGATCTCCCATATGGGCATCACTTGGTAAACGGCATTCCTTGGTCTTCCAGACCTCCCTTCCGAGATTGCATATGAAGGGTACCTGGAGCTTCTCATCCTGCTGGGTCAGAGCTGCCAGCCTTATGCGCTCCATGACTGAGTAAGAGTATTCAATGCCGTAACCTATCGCCCCTATAGAGGGATCCATCAAGATCTGATCCAGGGATAATCCAAGGTTCTCCAACAAAATATTCAGTTGCTTCGCAAGATTTACGTCAATGGGCGTAGATGCCACAACCGGAAGATGAAAGGCCATGGCTGTAGCCCCCAGAGAACGATAATTTGCATCACTCAGCGGACCCATACACACCTTTCGATTGCCCACAAGGCCGGTCACTTCTCTCAAGGTCTCGGTATCTTTTTCAGCATTTCCGCAGCCCCAGAGGATCACAGGTACATCTACTCCATCTATAACTGATTGGGCCTTCTTGGCTGCCTCGCTTGAGGGCCGGTTCATGCCGTTGGGATCAGTGCTGACAAGAGAAAGACAAATGGCCTCTGCGCCATAATCGTCTACGCATTTTCTGGCCCATGCAACAGGATCAGAAAATACATCGGAATAATACTTGCCCAACACATCAGGCCAGTCTTCCGGCTCTGAGTCCAGGACCTCATAGGCAACCCTGAGCGCATTGGGCATATCTCCTTCAAATAGATGAAAGGGCAGTGTGGATGCCCCACCGATTGTCAGTGCCTTTTCACCCTCATCCAGGCTCACCTCGCGGATGGCGCCTGTAAAGGATTCTGTAAACAGGTTCCTCGGTACAGAGCCTGCTCTTTCGAAAAGAGACCTGGTTTCTTTTGGAAGCTCAGCAACAGAGAGATCCTCTATTCCAGTTGGTACAGTCGGAACAGGTGCCTCTTTTTTTGCTTCGGCCTTTAACTCCTCAGTCACTGGAGCGGCTTTGGGCTTTGGAGTGGGCGGGACTTCTGCTTTCTCCGGCACCTCTGGCTCAGCAGGAACAGACACAGGAGCTGTTTCTTTGGACTCTGCCTTCAGAAGACCGGCCTTTGCCTTTTCGTCTTCCGGCTCCAGCTCAATGGCCAGCTTGAATGCCTTCAAAGCCCCTTTTACATCACCTTTATGCAGACATACATTGCCTCTGGCGACAAGGCGTATTACCCATTTTCGCTGCCATTCTTCAGTACTCAGTCCCTCAGGACACGGCGGGACTCCTTCCGGTACGGCCGGCGCCACTGCTTCCTCTGCCGGTGCGGCGATTTTAAGGGCCTCCCTGGCCTTTTTCAGTCCTTCCCCGGCCTTTTGGTCTTCCGGCTCAATTGCCAATGCCTTTTCAAAGGCATCAAGTGCTCCGGCGGAATCATTTTTATGGAGGAGCACATTGCCTTTGGCTACAAGGTTAACTACCTCCTTGTGCCTGGCCTCTGCCTCCGGTTTTTCCAGCTTTTCGCTGGGGGCAGTAACCTCTTCAAAAGGAACTGTTACCTGTTCGGCTGTATCCATGTGCAAAAGGAATTCCGCCTCAAAGAATCGCCTCATGGCCTCAAGCTGATCCTCATTTATGCCCAGACCTTTGCTCAGGGCCTCAAGTCCAGATCTGAGGGAAGTTAACGCACTCTTCTCACGGCCTGAAAGCGCACTGCTTTCCCTCTTTTCGGCCAATCCCTTTACAACTTGGGCATGTCCCTGCCAGGCCTTGGTTTTTGCAAGTTCTGCATTAAGCCGCTCTATTTCGGTTTCCTTTTGGCTGGCAATTGCTTTTGCTTCCTCTGCCTGCCTCTTAAGATCGGAGATCTCTGAGGTTACCCTCTCTTTCTCTTTTGTGACGAGATCTCTTGATGCCTGGGCCTCTGCCTTGGATTTTTCAAGTGCCTTTTCTATCTCCGCTTTTGCGTCTTCCTTTGCATTAGACACTATCAGTTCTATGGCCTCGAAGCTTCTCAGCCTTGGTTCAACTGTCTTTGCCCCTGGTCTTGGAGAAAGACCCGCAAGGGAGACTATCTCAGGGACCGCCTGCTCCCATTCAATGGCCATAACGTGGACCCCGGCCACTCCTGGTATTTCACGGACCTGCTTTATGATATCTACGCAGATATTGATACCTTCTTCCTTTGGGTCCTTTGCGCCTTTCAGACGTTCAATAACCTCATCCGTAACATCAAGGCCCGGCACGAATTTTTTCATATACCGCGCCATCCCAACCGACTTGGGGGGCGTTACCCCTGCAAGGATATAGACTTTTTCGTGGAGACCAAGGTCTCTCACGATCTCCATGAACTTGGCAAACTTTTCGACATTGTAAATAATCTGTGTCTGTATGAAGCTTGCGCCGGCCTCTACTTTCTTGGCCACTCTTATGGGCCTATACTCAAATGGGTCGGCAAAAGGATTTGCCGCCGCACCAAGTAAAAGCTTTGGCTCATGAGACTTGATTTCATCACCGCACTGAAATTTTTTATCATCCCGCATGGCCTTGACCATACCCAGGAGCTGTATGGAGTCCATGTCAAAGACACCCTTTGCCTGTGGATGGTTTCCAAATTTCTGGTGATCTCCAGTAAGGCACAAGAGATTCTTTATGCCAAGTGCTGAAGCCCCCAGGATATCTGATTGTATGCCGATGCGGTTTCTGTCCCTGCAGGTCATCTGCATCACAGGTTCCACACCTTCTGCTAATGCAATAAGCCCTGCGGTCAGGCTGGACATCCTTACTATAGCTGTCTGACAGTCTGTTATATTAACAGCGTCTACATGGCCCTTGAGAATACGGGCCTTATCACGGACTACATCAAAATTGCCGTTTTGGGGTGGGCCGAGTTCTCCAGTTACTGTGAACTGACCTGAGGTTAAAATTTGTTCTAGATTGCTTCCTGATATCACGGTAGCAAGTCCTCCCTGATCCTGCGACGCGGTCCGCCATGACCAGACGGTCTCCAGTCGCGAATGGGCACGATTTCTCTGAGTAGTTGGTCTTGATTTCGACCGGTCAGTTTTTCACAGATCTGATGCCATATGCAAGGCAGATCTTTATTGATCTCGCATCTGCCTCCAACAGAACCTCCACAGGGCCCATTGGACAGACTTTTAGCACACCTTGCGACAGGACAAAGTCCGCCAGTCAGGTGTAATACGCAAGCCCCACAACCGGCACACATCTCGGCCCACTCGCCGCTGCTCAGATTGGCACCATAAAATGATGTGTTAAGGGCAGGCAGCACATTGACTTCAGGGCAAAGGTCTGCGATAAAATTTACACCAACCCCGCAGGCCATTGAGAGTACTGCGTCGTACTTTTTCCCATCTTCCTTCAGCGGCTCCAAATACTCCGGATCGCACTGTCTAACATAAGTTTCTTCATCAATTTCTATTGGTTTTCCAGCCTTCTTTCTCCCGAGGCGCAGCGCAGAGGCGAGAATACCCACTTCCTTGTCACCGCCGGTAGAACACACTGCTACGCAACCCCTGCATCCAAGGATGAGCAGTTTTTCTATCCCTGAGATCATCTCCAGGATTTCATCCAAAGGCTTTTGTTCAGCAATTATCATAGTTATGTTTCTCCCGATCTATGTATTACCTAAATTCAGCAATTAGCTGTTAGCCATAAACTAATACCTAACCGCTAAAGGCTAACCGCTTAATTTAAGTACTATGCAGTCGTTCTAATTTTGAGATCCGTGCTGTCATTTCTCTGACCGCCTCTACAATGGGCTGGGTCTCACCACAGTGAACAAAGAACATCTCAATCCGGCCCGGATCAATATTCAGTTCCTTGAGGAGCTTTTTTGTATAGCCAACTCTTTTTTCGGCCCGTCTGCTGCCGGACAGGTTATGACATCCATCTGCACGGCAGCCTGCCACAAATACTGCCTCAGCCCCTTGTTCAAAGGCATCTAGCAGTGCAGGCACTTCAATTCGACCGGTACATGGCAGCTTCTTTACATCCAGACTTTCCGGAATAAGACCTGCCTCCCTCAACGTGTCAGTCGCAACGCTCGCCGTGTAGTTGCAGCAAAAGGCCGTGATCTTTCCGATTTGTTGATTGTTATTCATTTGTTCGCTCATTAATTCAACATTCACCATTCAACATTATTATTTAATTATCCCGTTACCCATTCACTCAACTTACTCAGTCCCTTCTGTTCAAGTGATGGGGCCAGGGTAATGGCCCCGGCAGGACACTCCATGACGCATATACCACAGGCTTTGCAAAGCTCCGGTTCAATGCATGCTTTTTCTGTATCAGCAATATGTGGTGCGCCAAAAGGACAGAACCTGACGCATGTCAGGCATGCCACGCATTTCTCAGGATCTACTTTTGCAAGGAGTCCCAGATTCGCGAGACGTTCCTGATCCACCAGTCCCTGTTTGATGGCTTCATCCCGCAGGGCCTTAATTACATCGCTGCAACGAACTTCCTGGGGGCAGACCTCTACGCAGCTCTGACACTGGGAACATGCCCAGATTATATCCGAACTCAAGAGCTGTTTCTCAAGCCCAAGTGACACCATGTGCACTATCTTTCTGGGATCAAATCCCGGTACCACCTTTTCCACCGGGCACACACTACTGCATGAACCACATGCATAACATTGGGCCAGGGAAGAGCATCCTTTCAAATTGGATAGCTCTGACACAAATGAATTATTCAATTTTGAAGACTGTATAGCCATAATTTAATACCAGCTCGACCCTTTCTTTTTCACCAATTTCTTCTTGGAAAGGGTCTCCAGGATTTTTTCTATTTCTTTGTTGCCACCGCCGGTTTTTTCACACAGGTCGGCATTTTCACAGGGGCCCTGTTCCGCAAGGCAAAGCTGTATTTCCTGGGTGAGTCTTTCCTTGCGGAAGGCAGGAAGTACCTTTTTTGCCACTCCCGCTGAAATGACTTGAGGGCTGTAGTCATTTGACTTGTTCATATCTTTAGCTAATTTACCAAGAGCAGTGCGCACCTTTCGTCCTGAGGCCGCTTTGATCCCGGCCTTTAAATGCATGCGAATTACATCTTTTTCACTCTCACCCTCAGCAGTACCTAAGGGCCCCATGGACTTTATGTCTGACACATACCCTGTAATAAGTTCTACAAATCTGGGAGCTTCAGCCGCCGAGGCCCACTCAAGGGCCATGCGGTCAGGATTCACCCCTGCATCTTTGAGTGCTTGACGGCAGGTCTCTGCTATTATTATTGCTTCGTAATTACCAGACTGGTAATGACACTCTCCCAGGTGTCAACCGCCGGTAAAAACGCCGTCAGCACCGCATCCAAAGGCTTCCAGGATAAACCGTACATCTATCCTGCCTGTGCACATAACCCTGATAACCCTGACATTGGGTGGATACTGGTATCGTGACACGCCTGCCGCATCGGCTGCCGCATAGCAGCACCAGTGACAGAAAAAGCCCAAGATGTGCGGATTAAAGACCTCCGCGGTCATGATTTTCTCCTTTTTTACTTCTTTTTAAGCGCATTTCTCTCCTGCAAAGGCATGAATCTGGGCCATGATGGCCTCGTCCGTAAATCCGCCCATACTGATGGCAAGTGTAGGACAATGTGACGCACATATTCCACAGCCCTTACAGGATGCGGTTATGGTCTCTGCCTTGCGCCGCTTATTTACCTTGAAAAGACGAATGGCATTAAAGGGGCAAAGGCTTTCGCAGATTCCGCAACCGATACAGGCGTCCCTGTCAACTCTGGAGATTATGGGAGCAACTGCTGCCTTCCCTTTTGCCAGGGGTATGGCGGCCTTTGCTGCGGCTGCTTTTGCCTGGGCTATTGATTCATCAAGGCATTTAGGCCCATGGGCCAATCCGCATAAATATATGCCTTCTGAAGCCAGTTCAACCGGCTGCAGTTTCACGTGGGCCTCAAGGAAAAAACCTTCCGGAGTCAGGGGGGTCTTTATGATCTTGGCCAGGGCCTCATTACCTCCTGGAGCAATGCCAACTGATAGGACCACAAGGCACGCGGATATATCAATCTCATCTTTTAGGAGACGGTCAAAGACCCGGACTTTAATTTTCCGGTCCTGTTCTATTACTTGAGGCCTGCGGTCAGGCTCGTATCTTATGAATATTACGCCCTTTTTTCTGGCTTCCCGGAATAAGTCTTCAGAAAAACCATAGGTGCGCATATCCCTGTAGAGGCAATAGATTCTGAGGTTTGGTTTAATCTCTTTGAGTTTAAGCGCATTTTTAATGGCCTGGGTACAGCACAGCCGGCTGCAGTGACTCATGTCTTCCCCGCGGCTGCCCACGCACTGAATCATGACAACATTTTTTACATTCTTTAGTATGCCCTTACCCTTGGCTAAATTTGCCTCAAGTTCAAGCTGGGTAACTACCCGGTTATTCTTGCCATATTGGTAAGACTTAGGGCTGTATTCTTGGCCTCCGGTGGCAAGGATTATTACGCCGTGATCAACAACCACGGTCTGCCCTGCCTTAACAATGGAAGAAGTAAAATTACCCACATAACCGGAAACTGCTTCCACCTGAGCCTGCAGCATTACCTGGATCCTGGGATGTCCGTCCACCCTTTTTATCAGGTCATCCAGGACTTTCGACGCCTTTTCGCCGTCCATGGTCCAGACAAGCCGCCTCAGATTACCTCCCAGTTGATCGCTTCGTTCCACCAGCACGCACTCAAAGCCCTGGTCTGCGATGCTGAGTGCTGCAGTCATACCTGCTGCCCCGCCTCCTATCACCAAGGCAGTGGGCGACACATCCACAGTTGTCTGTTCCAGAGGTTCCAGGAGTCCTGCCTTGGCCACTGCCATCCGGACAACGTCCTTGGCCTTTTCAGTTGCGGCTTTTGGTTCCTGTGAATGGACCCAGGAACACTGATCCCTGATGTTGGCCATCTCGATGAGTGCCGGGTTTAAACCAATTGACTTCAAGGTCTCCTGGAAAAGGGGTTCATGGGTGCGGGGGGAACAGGCAGCAATGACGACACGGTTAAGCCGATTTTCCTTTATTTTATTTGCTATGTCCTTTAGGGCATCCTGGGAACAGGAGTAGAGGGTGTCTTTGCAAAATACTACGCCAGGAAGCGTACCTGCATAATCTCTGACCGCATTAACATCCACAACACCGGCAATATTGGACCCGCAGTGACAGACAAATATACCTATCCGGGGTTTTTCAGACGCAAGGGCCTTGTCCTCTTCAGGGTATGATACGGTGACAGTGCGGGTATTCCGGACTTCTGACAGGAGTTCCGAAGCCATGGCTGCCACACCGGAGGCCTGGGTGACACTCTCAGGGATGTCCTTAGGTCCCTGAAAGGCCCCTGCCACATAGATCCCGTTACGGCTTGCAACAAGGGGTGAATCCACAGATGTCTTACAGAATCCATAGTGATTAAGCTCTATCCCGGCAATTTCCGCAATTGCCTTTGCGTCCTCCGGGGCATTAAGTCCTTCTGAGAGGACTACCATATCAAATAATTCTGAATGGGATTTCCCATCATCAGTTGTCCAGGTAAGGGCAAGCTGTCCGTCTACCTGGTCTACCCTGGGAATCCTGGCCCTTATGACCCTGAGTCCGTACTTATCCTCAGCCCGCTCCCTTGAGGCATCAAAGCCTTTACCCTGGGTCCGGACATCCATGAAGAACAGGGCAATATCCAGATCCGGATTATGCTCCTTTGCAACCGATGCTTCTTTTATGGCGTACATGCAGCAGACAGTGGAGCAGTAGCCGTTTCCGCATGTCTCGTCCCTTGAACCCACGCACTGGAGAAATGCGATTTTCTTAAGTGGTTTTTTGTCAGAGAGTCGGACTATGTGACCCTCTGTCGGCCCAGATGCGCAGGTTAATCGTTCAAACTCCATGCTTGTGACCACATTGAGGAAACGTCCATAACCGTATTTTTCCAGAACAGATTGATCTATCCTACCAAACCCTGGGGCCAAGACCACAGCTCCGATGTCCAGGTTCAGCTTCCTGGGTTTCTGGTTGAAATCTATGGCCTGGGCCGTGCATGTCTGGGCACAGAGATTACAGGTCTCATAGTTTATTCTAAGGCAGGCCTTGGGATCTATATAGTAGCTGGACGGTATGGCCTGGACATAGTCTATGTGAGGCGCACGGCTTATACTCAGTCTTTCATTGTACAGATCAACAATCGGCATGGGGCAATACATTGTACATGTACCACAGGCCGTGCACTTGTCCTCGTCTATGAAACGCGGTTCTTGATGCACTCCAGCCGCGAACTGCCCCGGCTCTCCCTCCAGGGTTTCCAGCCTGGCATTTGTCAGGATCTCTATGTTCGGAGACCGACCGGCCTCAACCAGCTTCGGTGCCAGTATTCACAACGAGCAGTCATTGGTGGGGAAGGTCTTGTCCAACTGGGCCATGACTCCACCTATAGAGGCCTTTTTTTCCACCAGGTATACGTAGTAACCCAGGTCGGCAAGATCCAAAGTTGTTTGTACCCCTGCGATTCCACCGCCCAGAACCATAACCGCACCGGTTTTTTTTGCTTTGCCTTCAGGCATTTGATTTTCCTAATTTTTAACTCTTAACTAAAAACCATAGATATCCTTTATTAGTATCAGCCCTGATTGTGCAGTTGACGAGTTTGCCGAAGATGCGAGGCGGAGGGTGCGTAGACGTACTTTGATACTTCAAGCGCCCGACAACAAAGCAGATTCAGTGAAATCGGCAACCCTTTGCGGCTTCTAAAGCTGAAAAAACATATCAAAAATCAGTTTCACTTTTTAGGTGAAAGATTTAAATACATTTGTAAAGTATCATACGACCAATATTAAAGACAAAATTTCTTTCTTCGGTATTTGAAATGTATGATTCAGGATCAAATCTATCCGCTAATTGATCGTTATGTCAAGGTCAAGAGTGGAGTCAATAGCTGATTATGCTGAAAAACCCAATCTGCTGACGTAATTATTTACCCCCACCTGGCATAGGTAGACTTTTTCGAGTCTCAAAGCTAACTTTATACATTTTGGAAATATACTACAATTTTGCCCATAATCAAAATCCTGCAAAAGTCTGCCGACTGCCTGGGATGGTGAACGGTCACGAATTTTGGAATCAGCGAATTCGTGGCGTGGTCCATGACTCATGTGGCAGGCATGCCGATCGACCAGTACCGTATGATTTGCGGGCGGTCTGTTGACTGGGCGGCCGCGCCTCCATATTGAGCAGAATGTGCGGGGCCCTGCCTACCACATAATCGACTACAAGGGAGCTACCTATTCGCCGTCGGCCTTGCACTCGTCCGAATTGCTGGAGCCGTCTTGTGGGGACAGAAAAGTGTGCTGACAGTACTCTACGTTACTCGATGGCGAAATTTAGCCTTCCGTGTGTCTCAGGGTGCCTTGCATCGTTTCCGAAAGCGGTGTGGAGAAGATCATAGAGAACCCTCTTACAGGATATGAGCTTATGGAAGAAATATTTTGCAGCAATTATCCTTGAGCTTGAAATAGGCTGTTAACAGTATTCATAAAAGTAGTCAGCCGGAAAGGCTTCTGAAGTGTAGAATCAAAAACGGTATATTGCTTAACCCTGGGTGTACCGGAAATACCGAGTATAGGAATTTGCTGCTTATCTGAATTTCGTATATGATAAGCCACCTCATTACCGTTTTTGCCAGGCATGTCTATATCAGTTATCACTAAATCAAATAATCCTTTATCAAATTTGGATATCCCTTCGTTACCGTCATTGGCTGTTTCGACATTGTGCCCGAAATTTACCAATGTCTGTTCTAAAATGCCCAAAATTGACTCGTTGTCTTCGATAACAAGTATCGATTGCATAAAAAATTCCTCAAGCGTTACTAATTAATGCTCTGGAAGGATACAAGCGGATGTATTCCGTTTTTGTTGCCATCCGCAAACATCCTAGAGTAACCTATTGAAGTTAAAACTAAAATTACTTAAGATGCGGTTTGCCAATTGCCCCGATGATAGTGACAAGAGATCAACATTTTAAACATAATATATTGAAACAAATGATGATTTGCTCAATTAGCAGAAAACAAGATTGAGCGGTGTCAACAAAAAAAGGAACGCAACCGATCCAAGCTTTCGAAAAATAATTATTATTTTAAAATTCAGCAAAACCAAAATTTTAGAAAGGTATATATAGTGGTTTTATTTTGTCAAGTTCGGAATAATTAAGTTTCTTCGTGGGCGAAAAAAAGGTTTTAACAATTTATATCTATTTGGAATAGTTAGAAATATTCTTACCTGACAAAAACAACCAATTGTAAATACAGTCTTTTATCTAAAATCAATAATTGTTTTGCAATTCCAATATGTTCATGAGTTATAAACAAGTTATGAACAATCAATTAGATTCATGAATATCTCATGAAATCTTCAATTTTCCATGTTTTTAAAAAAATTTTTCTAAGATTATTTTTGAGAATTTGTCAGAAGATTCGGTGCGCTTATAGAGGAGACCAGAAGGTCTGGCAAATTTTTTTTTAAAGACAATCGTTACCGGACAGTCTTAAGTTCCTTTAATAGTTTGAAATTATAAGAAATTGAAAACTGACTACTTCATTACGGCATGACGAGAGAACTTTGGATTCTCAAAATCGTTAAACCTTGCCTCATGGCGACAGCCGCAGGCAATCTGGACCTGGCAGACTATTATTTATGGGCGACGTATTTTGTTGTGCCATAAAAATCATATTTTTGATAAGGTCGCCTCAGGTGTCCGTCTAACTATTGAAAGGTATGGAGACTGTGCTTTTTCCGGTTTACGGCTCTTCTAATCCAATTCCTTTTTATAAGTCTCTTTAAATCTCGAAACCGCAACAAGGCTGATAATACTGGCCAACATCAAATAATAGCCAGGCAAAAGAACATTGCCGCCAAACTCATGAATCAGCCATGTGCAAAGCATAGGAGTCGTGCCTCCAAACAAAGCAAGGCCAATGTTATAACTTATCGATAAACCCGTATATCGGATTCTCGTAGGGAATCTTTCAACCAAAGCCGCTGGAATAACCCCCTGCTGGGTGGCAACAAGAACAGCAAACCCAAGCTGCGCCAAAAGTATATGCCAGTGCTCAGCCATATCAATCAACAGGAACAAAGGAATCGAAAAAACAACAAAGCCGATCTGCCCTGAAATCAAAATCTTCTTTCTTCCATATCTATCCGATAACCGCCCCATTACAGGTATTAATATCAGTAGGAAAATCATACTGATTGTATTAATTGAGAGAGCATCCTTCAGGTCATAATTTAAAAAAATATGCGTATAACTTGCCAGGTATAAAAATATCATATAGAAAGAAACAGAAAAACACCAAAGGCCAAAAACAGTAACCAAAGCATTCGCCTTGTGGTCCTTCCAGAATTCTTTAACCGGCGATTCGGCAGTAGAGCCCGATTCCTTCAATTTTTTAAAATTCTCGGCTTCCCTCATGTGCCGCCTCAATATCAGGCCTGCAAAACCGATAATTATTCCGGCCAGGAACGGCAATCTCCACCCCCAGTTATTTAATATATCCGAAGGCATAACACTTGCTAAAACAGTTCCCACAAGGGAACCTAATAATATTCCCGAAACTGCGCCGAATAAAGTTGTACTAACGTAAAAACCCCTCCTGTTTTGAGGTGCTGTTTCTGCAATAAAAGATATTGATCCTGTTAATTCCCCGCCTACGGAAATTCCCTGAAATAAACGCAGGACGGTAAGAATAACTGCCGCCCATATCCCTACCATATCGTATGTTGGTATCAATCCTATAAGTGTTGTTGGTATAGCCATCATGAAAACAGAGGCGGTCAAAGCTTTTTTCCTACCGTATTTATCACCAATTGAACCGAAAATTAATCCGCCCAAAGGCCTTACTAAAAATCCTGCCGCAAATATTCCAAATGTTGCAATTAAACCAACAATTTTATCCTCTTTCGGAAAAAACTGTGATGAAATAATCGTCGCAAAATAACCGTACACAGCAAAATCATACCATTCGAGCACATTGCCTATTCCTCCGGCAATGATACTTTTTTTTGAAATAACTTTTTCACCCATAATTTTCTCTTATAAATCCGAAATAAGTAAAAAACCAAAAATTATACAAAAAAGGCAGCTATACACTTTAATAAAAAGATTTTGGGGTTGCCAATATCAAAAGGCCCCTGAAATATGGATTTTTCAACTTATATGTTGAGCCTGTTCTATTAATCCATTAATACGCTCAGTCAGATATGCCGGTATCGAAAGAAGCCGGCATGATAAAGGTTTGCCCATTGTCGTTTTTACCCTGATGTTTTCCAACGATACCTGGTTAGTATTGCAACGAACAGCAAAATCAAGGCGCTTTTTGGGTAGAATCATGTTTCGGGGGTTTTGCGGTATAAGCAGTGGTTCACTTATCACTTTTCTATTATGATGATTACAAAGCCACTTGCAGTGGCAGAGAAAGGGATATCTAGCTAATAATGCGAGTGTGCTTATGTCTTCAAATCAAGAGCTGACCCTTCGTGGACGTATTGAGCGGGTTACTTATGCGTCGCCTGATACGGGTTTTGCTGTCCTAAGGGTACATCCTGCCAAAGGGGCAAGGTTTACAGCCATAGGCCATGTGCCTGAGCTTTTGAATCAGGCCGGTCTGGAAGGCACAGAATTTCAGTTTTCCGGGTCCTGGGCCGTCAACAAATACGGCAGGCAGTTTGCCTTTTCGATCTGTAATCTGATTGGAAGCGAACTACTTTTCTTTTTGTCCAGAGTAGTGAAGGGACTGGGGGAGAAGCTCGCGCTTCAGCTCTTGGAGCGTTACGGTGAAGAGGAATTGTTACGGATATTGGAACACCAGCCGGAGGAACTTCTCAAGGTCAAGGGGATAAAGCAAAAACGTCTTGCCCTTATTAAACGCTCCTGGCACAAGCACAGAAATCTAAGAGAACTTTCAGAGTATCTGACAGGACACGGCGGAAAGATAACGCCCAATCTCTTAATAAGGATATGCAATCACTTTGGCGATCAGGCCCTTGAGGCTGTAAAGAGGGATCCTTACAGCTTAACTGAAGTCAGGGGCATAGGTTTTAAGACAGCAGACAGGATAGCCCTTGGACTTGGAATCATGCCTGAGTCGCCTGAAAGGATCCGAGCGGCTGTCACTCACGTACTTGTCGAGACTGCAGAAACCGAAGGCCATTCTTATCTTCCTGATAAGACCTTTATCCAGGCAGTAAAAGAGGTGCTTTCAACAGACGAAAAGGTTCCGGGTGAATCCCTTATAAGGGGGGTGCTGAAACCCATGATCCTTGACGGCACCTTAGTGCGGGAGGAGAACGGGGAAACGGGTCTTTCCGCCTATCGCTATATGGAGGACTGGCTCAGGGACTTCTCTGTTGCAAGATCAAAAGCGTGTAAAAGGCAAATTATCCCTGTTGATGTGGTGAAGGAATTCCTTGATCATTATGAGAGCGTTACGGGTATTGAATTTGCCCCTGAGCAGCGGGAGATAGTACTATGGGTCGCCACCAAATCCAGGATGGTCTTTGGCCTTGCCGGTTATGCCGGCACAGGAAAGACCACAGTTTGCCGGGTCGTGCTGGATCTTCTCTCAAGGCACTATGCCGACCGGGATGATATAGTCTGCTGTGCCTTTACCGGCATGGCCTCGGCAAGACTCAGAAAGGCAACCGGGTACAATGCCCTGACGATTCATAGTCTCCTTAAATACAAAGGCGAGGGGAGATTCGAGCACGGGCCGGAAAATCCATTATCCCACAGAGTGGTTGTTCTAGATGAGGCATCCATGGTGAGCCTGCCCCTTTTCTATCGCCTTGCCAAAGCCCTGAAGCCAGGGACTCTGCTGTTGCTGGTGGGGGACCCGGCCCAGCTCCCTCCGATAGGAGCAGGGAACGTCTTTGGAGATATGTTGGCCTCAGGGCTTATATCTGCAGTGCATCTTACCCGGATCTACCGCCAAAGTGAGGGCAGCGTGCTTACCCTTTTCGCCAACGAAATCCGTCTAGGGAAAATCCCTAAGGAAGTTGAGGCGCCAGGGTGGCGCGATTTTGCGTTTGAGAAGACAGAACGTCATAATATCTACGCACTGAAAAAAGACCGGACAGAAAAAGAGCTAAAACTCCTGAGAGAAGAAAATAATCAGGCCATCCTTGATCGTGTCCTTGGGCTTGCCAGGGAATATAAGGGACGTCTCAGCCACCCTGTATGGGACTTTCAGGTACTTACCCCGATGAGAATAGGTCAATTGGGTACAGAGATATTAAATACAAACCTTCAGGCCATCCTTAATCATGGAAGCGGCGGTGTGACCAAGGCGGGCATAACAATAAGGGAAGGTGACAAGGTGGTTCATCTTCAAAACAGGGACATGCAGGTAATGGCCTGGGCCAAGTTCATAGAACAAGGGAAAAAGTTCGAGTCCGAAGAGTTCAGACGGGTTTTTAATGGGCACATCGGACTTATCTCAAAGATTGATCCTGAGACTGAGCAGTTTTATGTTGTCTATCCGGAAAGGATAGTTGTGGCATACTACTTTGACCATCTCGGGGATATAATCGAGCTGGCCTATGCTCTTACAGTCCACAAGGCGCAGGGAAGCCAGTATCGTATTGTGGTCATTCCTCTTACCAATTCACACTTCATAATGCTCAATAACAAATGGTTCTATACTGCTATAACCAGGGCTGAAGAAAAAGTGTACCTGGTCGGCCAGAGGTATGCCTTGAGACGGGCCTGCACCAATGTGGAAGGGGTTAGACGCCAGACTTGGCTGGGGTCGCATTATATGCAAACAAATTCTCTTTCCATCAATTCCTCTCTCACCGCTCCTATAAGGTAAAGCGAGCCTGCCACGCAAAGCAGATCCTCCTTGCCACAGTTTGAAAGGATTTTATTCAGGGCCTTCCGCCAGTTTTGTTCCAGAGTCAAATCTTTCGGGATGTCACTCCTTCTCCACCTTTCTAATGTGACCGGCACCCTAGGGCCAGGGGGCTCTGTGATGATGATTTGCCCGAACAGAGACGCTATCTGCCGGAGCATAGCTACAAAGTCCTTGTCTCCGCCCTCATCAGAACAGGCCCACAGGAGACTATGGAAGCACCTGCCCTTGTCTATCGATGTAGTGTTCAACCGGCCGAGAAGATTTTTGAGTGACCGTAAGCCACCTAAGTTATGGGCCCCATCAAGCAGCACCCTGCAACTTCCCTTCAGCAATTCCCCGCGACCCGGCCAATAGACGCTTCGGCATCCATTTCTGACTGCTGTATCAGTAACTCTGAATCCTTGCTCTATTAACCTCTCACAGGCCGCTATGGCAAGGCCGGCGTTTGTTGCCTGATGTGTTCCCTTCAGGGCCAGATCCAGTCCGTTAATTTTTAGAAATTCCCCTTTATAATCGATTCTCGAATTCCCCTGCTCTTTTACATCAAAGTCACGGCCAAGCTCCCAAATCGGGGCATTCAGATCAAGACATCTGTCCAATATCACAGAGAGGGCAGGCTGTTCTCTGACCCCGGTGATCACCGGTACACCTTTTTTGATGATACCTGCCTTTTCCTTAGCTATTTCAGAAATACTGCTACCCAGAAAGGCCTGGTGCTCCAGGGAGATATTTGTAATAACAGAGACCAGAGGAGTAACTATGTTAGTGGCGTCCAGCCTGCCTCCAAGACCTGTCTCAAAAATTGCAAGGTCAGTTTCCTGCTCTTCAAACCAGATCATTGCTATTGCAGTGGTGAACTCGAAATAGCTGAGTTCATAGCCTCTTTCCAAAAAATCTCTGATCCTCCAGATCCGCTCTTTCAGCTCCTCCTCGGAAATCATGGTATTCCCTATCCTGAATCTCTCCCTGAGGGATGATAGATGTGGTGAGGTATAGAGACCCGTCCTGTATCCAGCCGAATGTAAAATACTTGCAATAATAGCGCTTACGGAGCCTTTTCCATTTGTCCCTGCCACATGGAGACACGGATAGTTTTTTTCCGGATTGCCAAAAGCATTCAATATGCTGATCATGCGCTCAAGGCCCAGACGAAAACCATGGAACTGAAACTTATCCAGATAGGTTAGAGCGGTTTTGAAATTGTGTTTGTGTAAAGGCATGGCTTTTCCGTCAGGCTACCAGGCGACTGAGGAGGCAAGCAAAAATAAGTTGTATGGATTGTGCCGTATTTTGTTTGTTTTCAAGGCGCGTTAAGGTGCGCATAACGAGTTATGTAGGCCTTGACGCAACATAGAAAAGAAGCAAAAGGACAAGCAGGATCTATGAGTTATTTTTACTTGACGACTAAGGATATTTAATATGTATTTGTCACAAAATAAGTGTAACATCAGACACGATCAACACATTAACTTTAGGCACTTATTATGGCGGCACCCAAATTAAATGATTCGTCTATATATTAACATATTTGTAGTGTGTCTGCTTTCAGCATGCCAGCCCCCCTTTATGGATTCATCTCTTGGTAAGTCAGGCTGCAGACGATGTCACAGCGTGGAATTGGACCCTGCCCATGATATTGGCTGCATTGCCTGCCATCACGGGAGACCTGAAGGTTATTCCCGCGCTCAGGCCCACAATGGCTTGATTCCCATGCCATCCCACCCGACCCGCATGGTCGAAGCCTGTGGAAGGTGTCATGTCCGGGAGGTGACTGCAGCCGGCTTCTCCAGTCATTTTACCCTGTCAGACGTGATAGAGGCGGTTTGGTCTGGTTTTTTCCCTTGTGAGCAGGTCCCGACTTTGCTGGAATTGCCCATAGAGGAGCCTCCTTGTACAGAAAAGGGACTTGTTTCGGATATGCTCAGGAGGAGGTGCTTTCGTTGCCACGTTTATTTCCAGGGCGATGATTACATGGGCACTACTCGCGGGACCGGCTGTGCCGTATGTCATCTGAGTATCAAGGCCGAAGGGCCTTGGGATCACAGATTTCGTGAGAAAGTCCCGGATATTCGGTGCCTTTCCTGTCACTATGGGAATTTCGTTGGTTGGGATTACTACGGACGATTCGAGGTGGACTATGAAAATGATTTTCGTGTACCCATGGTTGAGGGTGAGCACATTCAAAGGCCTTATGGCATGGAGTGGCATGATATGATCCCTGATGTACACAGAACGGCAGGTATGGGATGTACGGACTGCCATCGTACAGGGCCGTGCATGGGCAAGGAACGGGATGTAACTTGTACGGACTGCCATCTGGAAGATAAAGGGGGATCTCATTCAGGACCGCCCATGGACCAGAAACGTATTGGTCACAGGCCGGAAGACGTGGGCCTTGTTGCCTGTGCTGTTTGCCATGGGGTATGGGCTGTCCAGGATCGGGGAAGGTCTCTGATCAGACAGGATTTTCCTGATTATGATGACTGGAGTTACCTGGCGATCCAAGGCAGCAGTGAGGTCGAGGCCACTGTGAAGGCCTATGTTAATTTGCCATATGAAGATTGGATTATACCAAGGATGCTTGACAAGATAATCGGCGAATACCGGAAGGGTCTATGGTTTGAGAGTTTTACTGAAAGACGTTGGGGCCTTGTAGAATTGGGGGAGGATGCCTACGGACGTCTTACTGTTATTCGTCCTATCCTGGATCTTTCTCTGACTTATGTCGATTCTAGCGGTGTGGTGCGTTTTGATAATCTGCAGCCGGAAATCATATGTGACGATCTGAATTCCGGGAATGCTACCCGCCCCGGCATTTCGCCTTTATGGCTTCCTTATTCCCCTCATACCATAGGTCCGGCCGATGCCTTCAGGACAATTTATGTGCGATCCTGGTTAACTAAACGTTTTTTTGGAATAAAATAATACGACTTCATGAAAAACCAAACTATGATTACACTGCAAAAACCTTAAAACATGATTCCGCTCAAAATGCTCCAGATGCAAGGCGCGAGATTTCCTAGGAACGAGGCGTACTTAGCGTACGTCGAAGTAATGAGGAAATTGAAGTATCGCAGCAGATGGAGTATTTTGAGCGGAATCAAACTATTGAATTAGGAGCAGACCATGGCTAAAGTGAATCACTCATTTCTCTAGAAAGGACGAATTTCATTATGGATATTGAAATAGAGCTTTTGCCCGAATCAGAACGAAAAGATCTTCCCCCTTCTTCTAACCTGAGTTTCGGCAAATACCTCTCAGACCATATGTTTTTAATGGACTATAAGGCAGACAATGGCTGGCATAACGCGAGGATAGTGCCCTATGGCAACTTTTCTGTTGAGCCTGCCTCAGCGTGCCTGCATTATGGCCAGGCCATATTTGAAGGACTCAAGGCCTACCGTGGGAAGGACGACAAAATCAGGCTATTCAGGCCAGGGGAAAATATGGACCGCCTGAATCATTCTGCCTGGCGCATGTGCATGCCTCAAGTAGACAAGAATGAGCTTCTTCAAGCCATCAAGGCCCTCATTCGGATAGAGCAACGCTGGGTGCCCGAGGCCAATGGTACATCTCTTTATGTGCGCCCGTTCATGATCGCTACCGAGGCCTTTTTGGGAGTGCGTCCTGCCAAAGAATATTTACTATCAGTAATATTAAGCCCGGTAGGGGCTTACTATGCCGAGGGTTTTAGTCCTGTAAAGATCTTTGTGACAGACAAGTACGTGAGGGCAGTATCGGGGGGCGTGGGAGAGGCCAAGACTGCTGGAAACTATGCTGCAAGCCTTATGGCCTCTGAGAAAGCGAAAGAACTTGGTTTTACTCAGGTACTATGGCTTGATGCGGCAAAGCGACGTTATATAGAAGAAGTCGGGACGATGAACATATTCTTCCTTCTGGAAGACGCCTTGGTCACACCTGAGCTAAACGGAAGCATATTACCCGGCATTACCAGGGACTCAGTATTACATCTTGCCCGGGACTGGGGGCTCAAGGTCGAAGAGCGACCGATTGCCATTGACGAGGTCCGTGAGAAGGCAAAGAACAAGGTCCTTAAGGAATGCTTTGGAACCGGCACAGCCGCAGTCATTTCGCCTGTAGGGGCCCTATATTATAAAGGTGAAAACTACTCCATTAACGGAGGCAAGACCGGAAATCTGGCCCAGAGGCTCTTTGATGAAATTATGGGTTTGCAGTATGGGGAGATAGAGGATGCCTATGGCTGGATGGATATAATTTAGGCTCTGCGGCCTTCATGGCAGTCTCTATATAGCCCTGCACCAGATCATCCATGAGTTCCTGGACAGATACTATCTTGTTTACCCGCCATACGTTTGAACCGCAAAAAACAAAGCCTGAGTTAATATTCCCTCTCTGGGCGTTTATGAGGGCCATACCGATGCAATAGGGTGTATCGGGATAATTGCAAGTTTTGATGCATTTGCATACGCATCGAAGAGGTCTCTTTTCTCCTGCCTCGGCCTTCTCAATAAATTTACTCTTAAGGGCCCTTCCAGGCATGCCCACCGGGCTTTTGATTATGGTGACATCTTTCTTTTTCGCATTGATGTAGGCCTGCTTAAACTTGTCAGAGGCATCACATTCATGAGTGGCCACAAAACGCGTTCCCATCTGTACTCCGGCGGCGCCCATCTGGATAAATTTGTAGATGTCCTCGCCTGTATATATCCCGCCGGCTGCGATTACAGGTATAGCCCGCCCCCCCTTCTGTTCAAAGGGTTTCACTGCCTCAATGACTTGGGGTACAAGGTTTTCAATATAGTTTTCAGAGGAATCGATATCTTCTGCTTTAAATCCGAGGTGTCCTCCTGCCTTGGGGCCTTCAACAACAATGGCATCAGGTAGATGGGAAAAATGCAAATCCCATCTGCGGCAGATAATTTTGGCTGCCCGCCCTGAGGACACAATTGGGACAAGCTTTGTGTTACAGCCTTCCGGTATAAATCCTGGAAGCCTGAGAGGAAGCCCCGCTCCGCTGATGATGAGATCCACCCCTGCCTTTGCTGCAATTCGGACAGTCTCCTCGTAGTCATTAAGGGCAACCATGATGTTGACACCAATTATGCCATTGGGAGCCGTTTTTTTGGCTAGGCGGATTTGTTTTTCAAGGGCCCTGTAGGTGGCACCTCGGGGGTCTTTGTGAAAGTCTTTTTCATTCATACCAATAAGGACCGATGCTATAATTCCTATACCTCCGGCCCTGGCTACAGCAGAGGCCAGCCCTGCCATAGACACACCTACACCCATACCTCCCTGAATAATAGGAATGGGTACGGTTACATCGCCTATAGTCAGTGGAGGGGGAATATAAGTGGTTTTTTCGGTCATGCTCGACATTTTTAGTCGTCTTGACAAAGCGCGATGATATCGATATCTCTCGCCTGATTTGATTGGCCAATTTTCAAAAGGGGCCGTTAACTCAGTTGGCAGAGTATCTGCCTTTTAAGCAGAGAGTCGCTGGTTCGAATCCAGCACGGCCTACCAAAGTCCCCGTCGTCTAGTCAGGTCAAGGACACCGGCCTTTCACGCCGGCAGCACCGGTTCAAATCCGGTCGGGGACGCCATGTATAAAAACAGGGACTTAGACTAAAATCTGAGTCCCTTTTTCTTTGCATAAAAATAATTTTTCAACCGTATTTCCAGCCTTCAATACCAATTTAAGTGGGGAAACGCTATTTTCCTCTTAGGTCCTTTTTCCTCAAACGCTCTGAAAATCCTTGGCTTGAAAGCAACCAAAGTGCTAAAAAAGTAAAGTGTATTGTTTGAAATGTTACTTCGTCTCAAATCACAAAAGTGATTTTTTATCAGAATGAATTAATGAAAAAGAAGCTCGTATCAATATTGTTGCCCCTTTTTTGTTATAAGGAATCAGACGTGGGAGATTAATCATGCTGGGAAAAGCTCTTTTTAAACTGACACTAGCTGGTTGGCTGGCGTTTATCGGATGGGTGAACCCAGGCTGGGCGGCTGATGTGACGGATAGTTGCCAGCAGCTCTACAGAAATGGTCAATACGAGCAAGCGTTTCCATTATGCAGCAAAGCTGCTGAAAAGGGGGATGCCGGTGCCCAATACAATCTCGGCTTGATGTATCATTTCGGCGAAGGTGTCCAGCGGGACTATGCCAAAGCTGCAAAGTGGTATCGTAAGGCTGCAGAACAGGGGGATGCCGAGGCTCAATACTATCTCGGCTTGATACATTACTACGGCTGGAGCGTCCAGCGGGACTATGCTGAGGCTATGAAGTGGTATCACAAGGCTGCTGAACAGGGGTATGCAGATGCCCAATACAATCTCGGTTTTATGTACTACAACGGCGAAGGTGTTCAGCCGGACTACGCCAAGGCCGCAAAGTGGTATCGCAGGGCTGCAGAACAGGGGGATGCCGAGGCCCAATACAATTTCGGCTTGATGCACTACAACGGCAAAGGCGTTCAGCAGGACTATGCCAAAGCTGCAAAGTGGTATCGCAAGGCTGCAGAACAGGGGTATGCAGATGCCCAATACAATTTCGGCTTGATATACTACAACGGCAAAGGCGTTCAGCAGGACTACGCCGAGGCTGCAAAGTGGTACCGCCTTGGCTTGATATACCAAAACGGCAAATCGCCTTCCTGGTGGCTATTTCTGCCTACCAAAATAAAAGAATTGGTCTTGCTGGAACCCTTATTGCGTTTTGGGACCTGGAAAGCCGTTCAGATTTTCCGGATAATAAGTCGATAAGAAAATCATAGACCCAAAAATACTTTTTAACCGTTAGCCGGTGGCACACTCAGCCACCGGCTAACAATACACATATTCTCCCACCCCTCACTGTTCAGCCATAAATTCAACGTATTTTGCTAAGGTTTAAAGCTGATTATTCAATTTTTTTGCTCTCAATCATGCTTTCGTCCTGCCCAGGTCTGAGGCTATTTGATTTTGAGTATTATGTGATACAATCAACTTCTTGTTGTTCGCTAATCTTTCATTAATAACTTAAAATAACTAAGGAATCTTGAAGCACTAGTCTTAAACTTTTCTGGCTTATAGGCCGATAAAGTTTTTGATATTGTATCCAAGTAATCCGTGTCTAAAATGGAAACTCCTATACTGTAAATTTAGGGCAGGCGAAAAACCGGGGGCACTTTGTCTGCCAGCACGAAACGAATTTTATACAGTGATGATTGTAACAGGGATCGAATGCAAAATTCTACCAACGCTTTAATTGTTGACGACGAAAAAAGTGTCTGTCAATTACTGACCGAAGTCCTGTCAGGAATGGGTTTTAGTATTACAGCCACTTGTTCCCCGGTCGAAGCCCTGGAAATGGCAACTCAGCGATGCTATGACCTTGCCCTCCTTGATATTAAAATGCCTCAAATAGACGGGATTTCTCTTTCCCGGAAATTGCGCGCTATCAGTCCTTCCATGGGTATCATACTCATTACGGGCTATGGTAATTTTGAAAATGCTTTAGAGGCCATTAAACTCGGTGTTTCAGACTTTATTGAGAAGCCTTTCAATATTAGAGAACTGCTGGTCAGCGTCAATCGTTTAATAGAGCGTCAGCGCCTTGAATCTGAGGTCCGTGAGAAGACTGAACTGTTGAGGCAGTCAGAGGAGCAATACCGGATTCTTGTGGATAATGTCGCAGACGGAGTTGCCGTTTTTTCCGAGGCCAAGATTATTTTTCATAATAAATTTTTCAGCCGCTTGCTCGGTCTTGAGTCCATGACGCTCTATCGGCGTACCATGATTGACCTGCTCCATCCTGAGGATCGAACCAAGGCCATTCATGATTTTACAAAAATTATGAAAAGCCAGAGGACCAGCCCGGTCAAGTATCGATTCAGAAAAAACGATGGGACGTACTGTTGGGTATCTGTTAATAGCTCAGTGATCAATTACAGAGACAAGCCAAGCATCATTTCGACCTTTCGTGATATCACCCCATTCGTCGAGATGGAGACTTCCCGAAGAGACATGGAAAAGATGCTGCGCCACGATATGCATTCCCGTTTGGTGGCGATTGTCGGTCTTGCCAACCGCCTGCTTGACAAAACCGAACTCAGCGAAGCACAACAGAAGTGTTGCCGCCATATCCAACAATGCGGAAAACAACTGGAAAAGATGGTTAATACCTATCTTAATGTTGTACGCCTGGAACCTGGGTCATATAAGCCTTTGCAAGAACAGTTCAACTTCATAGAAATGGTCGCTCAGGTCCGCAGGACCCTCAGAAATATCGCCGACAAGAAGAACGTTGATATCGTCATTATTTTCAATAAAAAATTTTATACCCTTGAAAACAGACTGCCTTTTATCGGAGACAAGACATATCTTCAAAGTGCACTGGACAACCTGGTTAAAAATGCCATTGAGGCCTCACCCCAAAACCGGTCCGTAAAGATCAAAGTCAAACATGACAATGCACAGGTGTGGGCCAGTGTGCACAACTGGGGTATGGTCCCTGAACAAATCCGTACATGCTTTTTTAAAAAGTACGCGACTGCCGGGAAGAAAAACGGGACAGGACTTGGAACCTACATGGCCCATCTGGTTGTGACCAGCCACGGAGGCTCCGTATCATTCAAATCCTCAAAAGATGAGGGCACTACAGTCAAGATAGAGTTGCCTATTAAGAGTACTTGATCCATGTCACTCTATTTATCCCCCAAATCCTTAAAAGCCTGATCCTTGATCATAACCAACTTTTTCTGCACAAAAGCAGAAGACTCGATC
>JAFDDO010000093.1 GCA_019310825.1 Deltaproteobacteria bacterium
TCGGTTTATAGACAGACTTACAAATGAATACGAGGCAGAACTTCACCGGGCAGTCCGCAATAAAGAACTATTAAAACTCTTAAACCTTGAAAAGAGTTTAGTTTACTTCAACACGAGCCTTAGGGCCAATGACATAGTAATGGCCCGGCTTCAGGGCGGTCGTTACTTACCTGTAGACGAAGAAAACGAAGATATCCTGGAAGATGCCCAAATCGAAAACCAGCAGGCCATAGAAATGGCCAAGATCTTTAGTGACATCTTGAGTGGGATGATGAATGCATATGCCTCTGTAATTTCTAACAATCTCAATGTAGTAATGAAGTTCTTAACCGCCGTGACCATCATTCTTATGTTACCCATGCTGGTTGCCAGTATCTATGGCATGAACATCGCCCTTCCTTTTCAAAGCTCACCTTTTGCTTTTGCCCTGACAATGGGAATGTCTTTTTTGTTGTCAGGGACAGTGGTGTTTATCTTTATCAAGAAAAGGATGTTTTAAGGAGGCACTTCAGACCGATCCATGGACCGTACCTATGAGTCCTTCTCTGGTTTAGATCCCGAAAAAGACGCTTGGATTGCAAACTTCTATACTGAAAATCACCTTGCCTACGAAGTATTTCCCAAGGAAGTCGCTTCACCAGAGCAGTTGAGATTTATGGTACTATTGGATGAAGAGCCCTATTACTTCCCTTGTTCTGATAAAGTTTTCAAGACCATCATAGAAAAAAAGGGGGGAGATCTCCTTACTTTTGCCTATATAAAGGTATGGGAACGTGTAGAGCCACTGGTACGCTCAGTGGTGAAAGATATCTACAAGCAAAAGTTTCTGCTCAGCCTTCTGGGAATGAAGTTCAGGCGTGAGACAGCCTCGCTGGTGCTGCTCCCATCAAGACTTGAAAAAAGGCTGCTCCAGATATTTATCAGGGTTAGCGAGATTGAGCGTCCACTAGCAAAAATCAAGGAAGCCAAAAATCGCAGAATATGCGAGTTCCTTAAGTCAGAGAGCTTTAAGGAAGCCTTCAATGACCCAAATGGATTGGAATTGCGTGAAGACACTCCGCTGGATGAGGTAAGCTTTGGGATACACCTCTTGCAATTTCGCCGTCTTGTAGCTCTGTCCGGTCACTCAGAAATCTGGACCAGTGAAAAAAAAGTCACATCAGACACACTTCGCTCTATGATGAAAGCCCCAATAGAAGGTTCGGGCTGGCTATGGCTGAAAGACACACTCCGACAATGGATCCATTCCGAGGAAAGACGGTATCTGCTATGGATGGGTGTCTTTGCAGGTGAGATACTGCTTGATCTTGCCATGATACAAATCTTGATCCGTATGGGGATTAACGTCATATTATCTGTTAAAAAGGCCTTCTACTATGATTCAGTCACATTGGATGATGTACTGGAAGACCCTTATCTACAGGAGATGTTGTCAGGGGCGGAGATTATTACGAATCCAAATATCTCGAAAAAAGAGCTTTTGGAAGAACTTAAAAGCGATAAAACATTATTTGTTATCTCGGATGGAACCCAGGAGCACTTTAATCCGCTTTTTACGTCAGTAACATTTGCCAGGGCATTCAAGGAAGCTGATGCAGTAATTAGTCGTAGTGCGGAGGATGCTGATTGCTTTATCGAATCACGCTTTCGGTTCACTAGAGATGTCCTCTCCATGGTTTACAGAAAACCCGGCAAACTCACGCTCATTGAAAAACTGCGCCATCCAAAAGTCATACGTTTTTCAGAGGCAGTTCTGAGGGCCAAGGCCGAAGCCATGGTCATTGATCTGAGAATAAAAAAACGTCAGGGTAAAAAAATTTTATTTTACAGCGCTATTGTTGGGAGTATACCGCAGCAGTTGGAGACCGCGAAGAAGATACTAAACGTGTTTGTGGATCACCTTCGTAAAAGACAGGAAGCTGTAGTAGTGATAAATCCGGCAGAACACTTTGAGCCGGGCATGGACGCTGATGATATAATGTACATGTGGGAGATTGTACAGAGGAGCGGATTGATAGATACGTGGAGGTTCCAGACTGTAGACGATATTGAAAAGGCCTTTGAACTCATGGATGAAAAGATACCGCCCGAGTGGATAGGAAAAGACGCCACTTATAGCACCGGTTGTACAATGGAGATGAAGATAGCCCTTGAAGTCCAAAAGGAGCGCCATGAGATGCAGATCATAGGCCCTCCATGGGAGAAGTTTCTGAGGAGAAAGGAATATGGAGTGGGGAAATTGTATGACAGGGCACTTGGGGATATATGAAAAAAGTCTCCCATCAGCAACAGCAATTATACTTTGATGACAATTCACTGGCTTTAAGCCTTTATGGAGAACAGGGAAGAAACTTTAAGATAATCGAAGAGTTACTAAAGGTTACTATACACGTCAAAGGAAACCAGATCATCATCAACGGTGATCCTATAGGCGTGGACCTTGCGAGTCGCACCTGTTCCCAACTCTATGAACTCCTTAAACATGGCTACCCACTCCATTCAAATGACGTAGAGTTTGCAATCCAAATTCTCAGTTCTGATCCAAAGGCGCATCTCAAAAATATCTTTCTTGACAAGCTGAGCGTAAATTCGGGAAAGAGGCTTATCACGCCGAAGAGCCTTGCACAGAAGCTTTACGTTGAGTCAATACGGGCCAACGACATAGTTTTTGGAATTGGCCCTGCAGGGACCGGCAAAACCTATCTCGCCATGGCTATGGCTGTCTCAGCCCTTATCAAGGAAAAGGTGGCCAGAATTATACTGGCAAGGCCGGCTGTAGAAGCCGGAGAAAAGCTTGGTTTCCTGCCGGGCGATCTTGCAGAAAAGGTAAATCCTTACCTGAGGCCACTCTATGACGCTCTGTATGACATGCTTTCTTTTGAAAAGGTCTCGCGGCTCTTGGAACGCGGAGTCATTGAAATCGCTCCGCTTGCTTTTATGCGGGGCAGGACCTTGAATGATGCCTTTACCATCCTGGATGAGGCCCAAAATACCACATCTGAACAGATGAAGATGTTTCTTACCAGGTTGGGCTATGACTCAAAGGCTGTAATTACCGGAGACATTACACAGATTGACCTTCCGGAAAAGCGTGGATCGGGTCTCCTTGAGGCCAAAAAAGTCCTGCAGGGCATAGAGGGCATAGCTTTTATTAACTTTTCCAAACAGGACGTGGTAAGGCACAGGCTTGTGCGGCGGATTATCCAGGCCTATGAGGACGAAGAGCACAGGGGGAAGGTTGAAGGCTGAAGGGGAAAGATTTTTTGAGAAATAAGGAGCAAAAGACAGCGTGCCGGTCCTGATCAGATCAACTCACTCAAAACCCCTGTCACTACTCCGTCTCAGACGTGCGGCCGAAATACTCTTAAGGTCTATTGGACGACCTGATGCGGAACTCAGCATCCTTCTCGTGGATGATGCTAAGATGATGCATCTCAACAAGCTTTGGTTGAAAAGGCCTTATCCTACCAATGTTATTTCATTTGGGCAGCAAGAAGATGATTTTTCTCAATCGGATAATGATCTGCTTGGCGATGTGGTAATATCAATTGATACTGCAAGACATGAGTCAGCTAATGCGGGCATAAATCTGGAGCAAAGACTTGAGGCGTTATTAGTGCATGGTGTTGTTCATCTTCTGGGAGAAGATCATGAACTGGGCCCAGTTGAAGCAGAACGCATGACACGTAAAGAGCAGGCATTATTAAATGCTTTATATAAGGAGCAGACAATGGCAGATCTTTGTATCAATATTGATCACGTAGCTACAGTCAGGCAGGCAAGGGGGACTACGGAACCGGACCCTGTAACGGCTGCAGGAATAGTTGAGATTGCAGGTGCGGATGGTATTGTCGTCCACCTGCGCGAAGATCGCCGTCATATTCAGGATAGGGATGTCAAGTTGCTCAGGCAGACAATAAAGACAAGGCTTACCCTGGAAATGGCTGCGACAGATGAAATGATAAGAATAGCTTCTGATATAAAGCCCGACATAGTCACCCTCGTGCCGGAAGGTCGTGAAGAGCTCACGACAGAGGGAGGTCTGGATGTGGTTAATCTTGAAAAACACTTATCTAAGGCTGTAACCCGGCTACATGATGCAGGCATACCAGTGAGTCTTTTTGTTGATCCGGAGCAAAACCAGATCGAGGCCGCAAAACAGACAGGAGCAGATTGCATAGAGATCCATACCGGACTATATGCAGATGCCCCTTCTTCAGATATTGAGGACAAGGAATTCGAACAATTAGTAACTATGGCAAGAGCAGCCATGGACTTAGGTCTGCGTGTCCACGCAGGTCACGGGCTCAACTATCGCAATACTGCAAGGCTTGCGGCAGTGAGTGAGATACAGGAGTTCAGTATAGGATATGCCATTGTAGCCCGGGCTGTTTTTGTGGGAATGGAGAGGGCCGTGAGGGAGATGCTTTCTCTCGTACAAAAAGGTTATTTAGAGTAATTTAATGATTTTGGGTCTCGGAATAGACCTGGTTCACATCCCAAGGGTTGAAAAGGCAGTTGACCGCTGGGGTGAGAGATTTCTATCCAGGGTATTTACCAGTGAAGAATGTTCCTACTGTCTGAAGCATAAACAGCCAGCTCATGGTCTTGCCCTCCGTTTTGCAGCAAAGGAGGCATGCTCCAAGGCCTTGGGTACAGGCATGAGACTCGGAGTAACTTGGCGTCACATGGCCATTTCCCATGAGCCTTCCGGAAAGCCTGTGCTGCACCTTTCCGGCTTTGCATTAAAAAAGGCAAAGGACATGGGAGCAAACACATGGCATGTAAGCCTTTCCCATGAGGGGGAATATGCCACTGCGGTGGTTATTATGAGCGGCTAAATTATTGTAAGCATTTTAATTTAATCTATGCCTTGAATCGTGCGAAATAATTCAATATTTTTTTCAATCAAATCCCGCTTAGAACACCAGATCTACCCATTGGAAATTCCTTGACCTTCAGCTTCCAACAGCGCTATAGAAATCAGTGTACAGTGCTTGGGGGTGCCGTGTCAGTCCAAATCGCAAAAAGTGATTTCTCGGCGGCCTATCAGCTATCAGCTTGTTTGAAAGAGTGAATTTAAGAACAAATATGATGGTGCTACTTTTTCGGCTTATCAGAATCAGCAAGCAATTTTTCCCAAAAGCTAAAGTCAAAAGGTACGATGCGCTGAATAATGTGAAAGCCCTGTTTTGTTTCAACAATAACCGGATCGGCAAGAACCTCCCGCTCCAGTAATGCGTTGGCAAGCTTGGGATGCAGCTCTGAGAGAGTGAAGTGTCCCATAAACCCCCCAACATTCGCATTTGGCCCCAAGGATTCTTTAAAGGCGATATCCTCGAATAGTTCTCCTCCTGAAATCCGATCTACTATATTTTCAGCCTTTTTGTACTCATCAACAAGAATTTGCCTTATATATAAATCTTCTCCACTCTTACTCCAAGGATCTACGTCCGGTTCTTTTGATAAAACACTTAATTTTCTAATAATATCTTGTCCTTTATATCCATGGCGTTTCGCCATATTGACGGACAACCAAGCCATGTCGTAATCCCCTGTTCTTAGAAATAGCTCTCCCAAATAATAATAAGCGTGAGTAAAGCCAGGATTAATTTCAAGGGCAGCAAAAAATTGTTCTTTGGCCTTTTTCAGTCTATCTTTGACAAAATATAGTACGCCAAGCTCTATTCTCAAAATATCTGTACATGGAGATAAGTTTACTGCCTTGTCCATCTCAACAATAGCTGCATCCACAAAACCCGTTTTATAAAGAATTAAAGCTAATTTCCTAAATAAATTTGGATGATTGATTCCCTGATTAATAGCCTGTCGATATTCCTCCGTTGCCAAGAGGAAACGATTAACCGCCACATATTTATCTCCTTTTTTTTCATGAGCTAAAGCAGAAACCTCTGCCTTTATTTTTTTATCAGCTTTTTTAGTAATTTGTGGTTTGATCTTTTCACGTACGGGGCTTGATAATCGTTTTCCTTTAACCAATTGCTTGTCAACCGATGATGAGGCTGTATATAATTTTATAATCCTTTCATCTTTTATATAGGCTTCCATTACAATACTTTTGGAGAAACTTGTTTTAATTGACTTGAGAAATTTCTGTGCAGCAGAATAGCCCTTAAATTTTCCAAGCCTTACAGAATAGAATTTCCCTATTTTTTCTATTCTTAGATTGTCAAGTTCCTTCTCATTTAATTCTTGTACTATAGAATTAAATTGTTTCTGTGCAGCAGCAACCTTTATAAAGCTGCCGGTCTGAATTGTATAAAATAATTGGGACGAATAAGAAATTAGAGGTAGAAACAATAAAAAGAAAGACAATATAAAGCATCTTGCTGCCGATAAATATAAATTAATATTATGTAAACTAATGCCCATGTTATATCAATTTATTCAACCTAATATATTATAAAACTGAAGTTTCACAGTTAAAAAAACGATCGAGGAGACATTCAACATACTGAAAAAAAAGCAAAAATAATTGAAAAAGCAGTTGGAGTTTAGTATACCTGAATGTGGCTAAAATGCTAAAAATACTAAATAAAAAAGTTACTATAAATCATTTTAAACCATTATCACTTTCTCTGCAAAAGAAATTTGCACAAAGAAATATTTGTCTAAAATAAGTAAATTAGATAAAAATGGTTGTAAACGTTCATGGGTCCAAAGGTTCAAGGTTAACCCTGAACGGTGAACTTTGAATCTTTGAACGCCTATCGAATTATCAGTATTTAAGTTAACGCAGCGAACACATCGGGAAGATTCCCGACTATTTCAGAAAGCCCGGCCTGATTTCCTGTTTTGACATAATCTTTAACAAAGGCAAATTTCATTTGAACTGCCTCAGTAAGGCCAAAAATCAGAGAAGCCAGCAAAAAGCTCAAATCCAAAAAATAGGTGTGGCGGAATGATTCATGCCATGGGGCCAACTGCTTGGACAATATTTCTATTTTATCTGCGGCATGAGGGAGAGTTTCATCATCTACCGACGAGCCAACATCCGGCTTTACATGGGGACAATACGAAACCTGGAAATCCACAACCTCCTGAGGGAGAGAGATGCCAAGATTTTGCCACTGCTCCTGGTTATACCGTTTCGTCTGGTGACTGCGTGTTGCCAGTTCATTGTAATAATGCCTTGGCCAGAGTCCATAGGCCCTGCAGCCAAAAAACCGATTCTCGTAAATGAGACAATTTTTGTCAACCAGGAATGGACACGAGGTTATACGCACTGAATTCAAAAAAAAGTACTGAACGAGACTTCCGGTTAGCCGAAACCGTATACCAGGATCCATCTCTGAGAGGCATTGAATGGCAGCAAGAGCTTCGACCAAAGACATCTCTGGTAGCAGAGAGCAGCAGAGAGCTTTGCGCCGACAGTGGCTTGACGGAACCAGGGCATAAGCCTCCCTGAGTTCAGACCTTTGTTTTTTCGACTTGTCTAGCAAGTCTTGTATTATCCGGAGCGAAATTTTCACTTTTTATTATAATGTGATCCTTTCCAGCTTAACCGACAACTGATTCATTATTGTTTTTTATTTATTCTATTAATTATGCCGTTGCACATAATACAACGATGAAATGGCTTAATCTGCGAAAACAGATCAAACCGGCTTAGTACTTCCTGTATTTGCTCTTCCGGTCTTGTCGACCTGATCCAATAGCCATGCGTTACAGCTTTTCTTTTCAAGATGCCCCGATCTCTTGTTAATATAATGCGTTTTTCTTTTACTGAAATACTGATGATTTCAGAGCCTTTGTAATCATTTTTATAAAGCGAATCAAATCCAAGCATTCGTAATGATTTCGCTAGCCTGCCAAGATGAACATCCAGAATAAATGTAGATTTGCGAAGCGGCTTTTTCCTTAAAAGGACTATCGGTGATATATCCAAACTTTCAAAAACTGGATATATGGATACACGGTCTTCGTGCAGCAAATGATAATCGAATCCCACAGATATGCCATTCACAAGAATCAAGTCAACTGCGGTGTGAGGCACACCCACGGCTTCTATAACATCTTTGATCGATGGAGTACCATTAAATTGATAAGAAAATGAAATTTTCTTTTTACCGGGAGAAAGAAAATCATTTAATTCTTCGTAAAAACGGAATTGTGCTA
>JAFDDO010000006.1 GCA_019310825.1 Deltaproteobacteria bacterium
GTGGACAACATCGTAATAAAGTCGCCCCCCGCACGGGGGCGTGTATTGAAACCAAACTATTTCCCCATTGCTCAGAATTTCCCCTGTCGCCCCCCGCACGGGGGCGTGGATTGAAACTACTTCTGCTAATACCCATTGACACCAATTCTTGGCAATTGAATAATATGGAATAATGGATTCAGTCTCTGCAATTATTCTAATCTTTGGTGTTTTACTCGTTTTCGCCGGTTTAATCGGGCTGATTCTCCCGATATTACCAGGCCCGGCCTTGATTTTCGCAGGCCTTGTTCTTGCCGCATGGGCTGAGGATTTCGTGCATGTTGGCAGTATAACAATCGCGATTTTGGCTGCTTTGGCTATTGTGGCCCATGCAATCGATTTTATAGCAGGAGCTTTTGGTGCTAAAAAATTCGGCGCGAGTCGGTGGGCATCAATTGGGGCTTTAATCGGTGCGGTGGTGGGTGTCTTTTTCGGATTTATTGGTGTTCTGATCGGGCCATTTATTGGGGCCTTTATTGGTGAGTTTATTGTAAAAAATCGTATTCAGCCTGCGGCTCGTGCGGGTATCGGTTCCTGGTTGGGCGTAGTACTTGGTACTGCTGCGAAAGTAGCAATCGGATTCGTAATGATAGGAATATTCATTTTCGTGCGTTATTTTTGAAACAAAAATCTATTTGTAAGCTAAATAGATGGAATCGGCCAGAAATTTTAATCCATCAAAATCCAAACTTTTCTCCATGGCCCTAGGGAGACGTTTGTCTAGGTCATTCATACGGTAGCATTGGAAAGCTCGACTGCTTCTTGACAATAATAATTGACGGAATATAATTGCTTCTTTATCCGGTGGGCCCATAGCTCAGTTGGTCAGAGCCACCGGCTCATAACCGGTTGGTCCCAGGTTCGAATCCTGGTGGGCCCAGTTATAATAAATAATGAGTATAGCAATAATTCTGACTAAACTAGACCGAACAATCTGCAAAGCAGAAGGTGCAACTTCATCATGTTGCACCTTTTTTCGTCTTAAGGGCCTCAAGCAGAGACAAAAAATGGAATAACCAGCATGACTCCAACTGTATCTGAGATATGGAATGTTCTTAGCAAATGGGCGCCTCCCGGACTAGCAGAAACGTGGGATAATATAGGACTGCAGGTTGGAGACCCGAATGCGCCTGTTCAAAGACTGATGGTCGCCCTTGATGCTACAGAAAATGTATTAGAGGCAGCCTCTGAACGAAAGGCCCAGATGGTATTAACACACCACCCTTTACTTTTTAGGCCCGTAAGCTCCCTTGACATCTCAAAACCACTTCCCCGCCTTCTGGCGGGTTTTTTGCGTCACAACATAGCCCTTGCAGCAGCCCACACCAACCTGGACTCGACTGCGGGCGGTGTTAGCGACCTGTTGGCAAATGCGCTTGACCTGTCTGACGTAAAACCTCTGCACACATCTGAACCTAACCAGCCATCAGTGGGACTGGGAAGAGTCGGCAACCTTCCCCATAGCTGCAAATTGTCCGAAATAATGCACAAGATCTCAAGCATGTTAGGGAATCCGGGGCTTTTAGTAGTGGGCCACCCTGGACAAATGATTACAAGAGTAGCTCTTTGCGGAGGTTCCGGATCAGACCTTTGGCCTATGGCTATATATGAAGATGCCGACCTATTTCTGAGTGCTGAGATCAAACACCACATTGCACGGGAAGCAGAACAAATGGGAAAGGCCATCATAGACGCAGGACATTTCTATACAGAATGGCCTGTAGTGCCAGCCATGGCTGAATATATGAAACAGCAGGCATTAAAAGAGGGATGGGACTTAGAGGTTTATATTTTTGATGATGAAAAATCCCCGTTCGGGCTTTGGATAAATGAAAATGTGAAAACCGGCAAGTTTGTACCGGGTGCAAGGCCCTTGCTCTCTATAAATACTTCCTTTTTTTAAACAAGGAGCAAAAATTGAAACCAGAAATTGCAATTCTAATACGATTACAGGGTATCGATCTCGAACTTCGCAAGATAAATGAGGAAAAGTCCTCTGCCCCAAAGCATCTTGAAGACCTTCAAGAGCACCTTGCATCCAAAAACGCAGAACTCAATGAACTTAATGAGCGTATAGCTGAAATCCAGAAAAGGAGAGTGGACGTAGAAGATGAATTTGAGTTGGAGAATGTACGTCTTGGCAAATCTCAAAAAAAGCTCTTTTCGTTAAAGACCAATCGGGAATATCAGGCACTGCAAAAAGAAGTTAACGAAATAAAAAAGGCCAATACGGACAGAGAAGACGAAATTCTGGGCATCATGGAGGAGACGGGCTCTCTGGAGGAAGAGATCAAGGAAAAGAAGAAACAGGTCAAACAGTATCGCAAGGAAATAAGGGCAGAGAAAAAACGCATCAAAGAATTAGAGGCCAGGCTGGACGCCAAGGCTGCCGACTTAACTGAGGATAGACAAACTGTATCCAAAGATATAAGCCCGGACCTGTTATCCAAATATAACTTTCTCAAAGACAGGAGGGCCTGTGTTGCCGTAGCAGCAGTGACTGATGGTATCTGTTCTGCGTGTAATATGAATATTACCCCCCAGCTCTATAACGAACTGCTTAGAGATGAAAAAATATTAACTTGTCCTTCTTGTCAGCGTCTGATATATGCTTTAAAAGTAAGTTAAGTTACATTTTTTTGCCGGCGGAGACGGCCGGTGATCGCCGGGCAATATTTTTGCCTGGAGGAAAGTCCGGGCTCCACAGGGCAGGGTGGTCCGTAACGCGGACCGGGGGTGACCCTAGGGAAAGTGCCACAGAAAATATACCGCCGGGCCTTTGCCTGGTAAGGGTGAAAAGGTGAGGTAAGAGCTCACCAGCTGCGGCGGTGACGTTGCAGGCTTGGTAAACCCCACCCGTAGCAAGACCAAATAGGGGAGCGCTTGAGAGTGGCCCGCTCGAAGCTCCCGGGTAGGTTGCGTGAGGTGTCGAGCAATCGGCATCCCAGATGAATGATCACCACCTTGGATCGCACAAGGGGACAGAACCCGGCTTATGACGGTCTCCACCGGCTCTTTTTATTGACAATGGTGAATGCTGAATACTAAATTGTGGAAGAAGATTTAAGAAACTTATATCTTAATTCAACATTCAACATTTATTGTGCGTCGCAGTGACTGGAAAATTGAAGCAACGCCGCAGATTGGGTTTTCTCAGTAGAATCATACCTATACCTGAAAAATGAAAGAAAAAAAGGCATCAAAGACCATCACGCTCGCTGATCTGCAAAATAAAAAGGCCTCAGGTGAAAAAATCACCATGCTCACGGCCTACGACTACAGCATGGCCAGAGTAATAGACGAAGCCGGTTTGGATATAGTGCTGGTGGGTGATTCTCTGGGCATGGTGGCCCTGGGTTATGACTCCACAGTGCCGGTCACTATGGAGGAAATGATCCACCACTGCAGCGCAGTCCGGCGAGGAGTTAATAGAGCACTGCTGATTGGAGACATGCCTTACCTGTCATACCAGGTCTCAAAAAATGAGGCGGTGAGAAACGCTGGCCTGTTTCTTAAGAAAGCCGGCTGCCACGGCGTCAAACTGGAAGGTGGCTCTGACATGGCACCTACCATTGAGAGAATTGTCAAGGCGGGCATTTCTGTCATGGGACACATAGGCCTAACCCCCCAAACTGCAATAGCGCTTGGTGGTTACAAAGTACAGGGCAGAGACCTGAAATCGGCAAAAAAGCTAATTGAAGATGCCAGGGCAGTAGCTAATGCAGGGGCCTTTTCACTTGTCTTGGAGTGCATTCCGTCTGTTATTGCAAAAATAATTACAGAGATAGTCCCCATCCCTACCATAGGTATCGGAGCAGGCCCACACTGCGATGGCCAGGTCCTTGTAACTAACGACCTGCTCGGGCTTTTTGAAAAATTTACACCGAGCTTTGTAAAACGCTATGCAAATCTCAACTCGAAGATCAAGGAAGCCTTAGACGACTTCGTTGATGAAGTAACAAACGGTGCATTTCCAGGGCCGGAGCACAGCTTCAAAGGCGGCGAGGAGCTTTTGGAAGAGCTTAAAGCTGAAATCAAATAATATACTTTTCATCACGAAGAAAAAACTGCCAGACCTGGTAGGGTGAAGGCTGTATTTGAAAATGACCTCCCACGCCCGCGCAAGTTGGAACTCCAGCTTGCGGATCGCTATCCGGAACTAAAAAGAAAGGTCTGGTCCCTGGTTGAAGAGGAAGTTGTGAGCGCTTTAAAAATCAGAAAAGGATAGCAGAATATTCAAACAACGGATGCATTGTTAAACTGATGCATAAACTCACTAATACTCTTTTTCTGCTTAGTGGTCATATCCATAAACTGCAATCCCATACGGTGCATGTGGCCTTTTTTGCAAACCCATCGAACGATGCCTTCAGTTTTGACTCGGAAATTTAATGGAAAAAACATGGTCAGTTTTGAGTCGGCATGAAATTTCTGTAATGCCTCAATTCCAACGCCAGTGGTACTGAGGTCTGTCATGGATTCCACAAAAAAACGCTGGCCGTCCGAAATTGTTACCAATGATTCAAATGATTCAATTGGGACTCGCTTCTCCTCCCGTCGTTCAGAAGAAAACATTTCTTTCATTATACTCTCTTCTTTATCCCATTAACCCAGATTATGTAATAATCCGAACCCTATATTAACATGTTGTTTACAAAAATACCACAAAATGTATCCCTTCGAGGCACCAAAATGGCTAGCAGTAATAGCCTCCGGGATACAGTCGCACTGTTTTATTCTTTAAATTTATCGGAACTAATGAAAAAAAACTTAAAAGAAAATCCTCTGTGCCTATTGCAAAATACATAAATTCTGTTCAAGGGCTGGGCTCGAGGAGGAAAAAATCAACCACCAGGCACAATACCTCAAGAGGAAAATCTGGCGGGTAGAAGCTGCGGTATCAGGATTGTTTTTCCCATCCTGAGAAAATATGCATCGGTCATACCTGAGATAAAGTCCCTCACAATGGTCTCATAAGACTGTTCCTGAGTGTAACTGTCATCCATCCCATTAAGATAATCCCTAAAAATCACCGACTCATTCCTGTGCTTTTGCAGATCATCCATAAAGCGTTCAAACAGAATCCTGTAGAGGTCCTTGATCTTGGATGACTCGGTTTTAATCCTAGGATTCATGTAGATGAACTCCATATTGAAGGCCTTTAGCTCTGCCAGGGCATTTACCACCTCCTGACTGAAGGCTATCTCGTCTCTATACAGGCTGGATTTAATAAGATCCTCAACCATGCGGTAGACAATGGTCCCGTTTGTATCCCCCAATATCTTTCTGCAATGACCAGGGATCTGGTCCCTCCTCACCAAACAAAGCCTGATGGCGTCCTCAATATCCCTTCCCACATAGCTGATTACGTCGGCCATCCTGACCACACATCCTTCAAGGGTCATGGGCCGGAGGTCTGTCTGAGGAAGAGAGAGCTTTGCCCTTATCTCCTCATCTAGGGTCTTAAAAATCTTCCCTCTGTAAGGGCTGATTGATGGGCAGTGTATCTCCCCATCGTGGCAAAGTATTCCATCAAACACCTGAAGGCTAAGATTGCATCCCCTGCCCTTTCGCTCAACTCTCCTCAGGAAATGAACTCCTTGGACACTATGAATAAACGGAGGAAGACCGTGTTCCATGCATAACTCGGTGAGATGCCGTTCACCATCGTGACCAAAGGGAGGATGGCCAATGTCGTGCCCATAGGCTATGGCCTCAATAAGATCTTCATTCAACCGGAGAAAACGGCCTATAGTCCTGGCAATCTTTGATACCAGTTGGACGTGCAGCACTCGATGAGTAATATGATCATTGGGGATAAGGGAAAAAACCTGAGTCTTGTCTATATACCTTGCATATGCCAGTGAATGCAGAATTCTGTCTGCATCAACTGAAAACAACTGCCTGTGATCTGTAGCTAACCATTCCTCCTCCCTCTCCCGGACAGCATCGACACTGAGGGTTGCAAAAGGAGAAAGCCTTTTTTTTTCGTCTTTTCCCAGACGAATCCTTTCATCCCTGAGATCAATTGTCATAGACTCAACTCCTTTGGAATATGATTAATTCGGCAACTAAATCAATATTCGTAAACGTTCACGGAACGTTAAAATTAGAAAATAGGAATTAGAGATTTGGCCTTCAATGTTTTGTACTGCCATGTCGGCATGGCAAAATGTCTGTGTGTGTCCTTGTGGGTCTGTGGCTAATAAATATATTTTTACGGTAAATTTCTACTTTTCAATTTCAAGTTTCAAATCATTAACGGCTATCAATATTCTACACCTAATTTAACAAAGCAATTGTTATTGTGAATCTATTGACACCATAATTTCCCATTCTTACCTTGTTTTGGAACAGAAAGTAACCTTTCAATACATTCAAGTCATCGAATTCCAAGGAATTATAAAATTATGCAACTTGAAAAATTCACAATGAAATCTCAAGAGGCCTTGCAAGGAGCACAGAGCCTGGCCCAAAACAAAGGACATCAGCAAATTGAGCCCGAACATCTGCTAAAAATTCTGCTGAGCCAACCTGAGGGAATTGTGCCTTCGGTTCTGAAAAAAATGGGAACTGAGGTCCGGGTCATTGAGACCGAAGTGGATGAGGCTGTGAACAATCTTCCCCAGGTGAGCGGAGCGAGTCTACAGGTCTATATGTCATCCGCTCTGAATCAGATACTTGAAAAAGCATTTGCCGTTGCGGATAAAATGAAGGATGAGTATGTCAGCCAGGAACACCTGCTTCTGGCCATCATCGACGCATCCCATACAAAAGCCGGTCAGGCCTTGACAGGTCATGGGGTCAATAAGGACACATTCCTGCAGGCCCTGGTATCCATAAGGGGCAACCAGAGAATAACCGACCCTAACCCTGAGGAAAAATATCAAGCACTCGAAAAGTATGGAAGAGACCTCACCTCTCTAGCAAGATCTGGAAAGCTGGACCCGGTAATAGGTCGCGACGATGAAATACGCAGGGTCATGCAGGTACTGTCACGAAGGACCAAGAATAACCCCATACTCATGGGTGAACCAGGCGTTGGTAAGACTGCAATAGTAGAGGGCTTGGCCCAACGAATAGTCTCCGGCGATATTCCGGAGACACTTAAGGACCGGCGCATTATTGCCCTGGATATGGGGGCCTTGATAGCAGGCGCCAAGTATCGGGGTGAATTTGAAGAACGGCTGAAGGCAGTTCTCAAGGAAGTGTCAGAACGGCAGGGTGAGGTCATCCTTTTTGTAGACGAAATCCACACCCTGGTGGGCGCCGGAGCTGCACAGGGATCCATGGATGCCTCTAACATGCTTAAACCAGCCCTTGCCAGGGGAGATCTACACTGTATCGGTGCCACCACAATAGACGAGTACCGCAAGTACATTGAGAAGGATACGGCGCTCGAAAGGCGTTTTCAGCCCGTGATGGTGAATGAATCCAGTGTTGAGGACACTATAGCCATACTACGCGGGCTGAAAGAAAAGTATGAGGTCCACCACGGAGTTCGGATAAAGGACTCAGCCATAGTTGCTGCATCTACTCTATCTCGACGCTACATCACGGATCGCTTTCTCCCGGATAAGGCAATTGATCTTATAGACGAGTCAGGGGCAAAACTGAGAATCGAAATAGACAGCCTTCCAGCGGACATTGACGAACTAGAACGCCGGAGCATGCAGCTTGAGATAGAACAAGAGGCCCTTAAGAAAGAAACCGATCCGGCCTCCCGGGAAAGATTAGAAAAAATCAGGCAGGATCTTGCCGATCTCAGAGAGCAGAGCGGTGCGCTCAAGGCCCGCTGGCAGCAAGAAAAGGGTATTATTCAAAAAATCCGTGATATCAAGGAACGTATAGATCAGCTAAGGATCGACGCGGAGAGATACCAGCGGCAGGGTGACCTCAACAAGGTGGCTGAGATCCTTTACGGAGAGGTCCCAGAACTTGAGAAGAAGCTGAAAGGGGAACAGGACCGGATAGAAGAACTTCAGAAGGATGGTACCAGTATGCTCAAAGAGGAGGTGGACGCAAACGACATTGCGGACATCATATCCAAGTGGACCGGAATCCCTGTCAGTCAACTCCTCGAAGGAGAGAGGGAAAAGTTGGTTCACATGGAAAATCGCCTGAGCCTGAGGGTCGTTGGCCAGGAAAAGGCCATACAGGCGATATCAAACGCGGTCCGCAGGGCCAGGGCCGGTCTGCAGGACAGTGCGCGACCTATTGGCTCCTTTATCTTCCTCGGGCCGACAGGTGTTGGGAAAACAGAGCTGGCAAGGACCCTGGCTGAATTCTTATTCGATACGGAGCAGGCCATAATTCGTATGGATATGAGCGAATATATGGAAAGACACGCAGTCGCCAGATTAATCGGTGCACCTCCGGGATATGTAGGATATGAAGAAGGGGGCTATCTCACAGAGGCAGTGCGGCGCAAGCCCTATTCTGTTATTCTTTTTGACGAGATAGAAAAGGCCCATCCGGACGTATTCAACATACTGCTTCAAATCCTGGATGATGGGAGGCTTACTGACGGCAAGGGTCGCACAGTAGACTTCCGCAACACCATAATTATCATGACTTCCAATATAGGTACTGACCTGATTCAAGAAATCATGGATCCAAAGGAAATGGAACATAAGATGATGGACTCACTCCGTCTACACTTTAAACCCGAGTTCCTAAACCGTGTGGACGACATGATCATCTTTCACTCACTCAGCAAGAAAAACTTACAGAGTATTGTGGAGATCCAGCTCAGGTATCTTGAAAATCGTCTACAGGAACATAATTATGAAATGGACTTGACCAAAAAAGCAAAGAACTGGATAGCAGATGTAGGCTATGATCCTATCTATGGGGCACGTCCTCTCAAGAGGGCCATTCAGCGCTATATTGAAAATCCGCTGGCCCTTAAAATCCTTGAAGGAACCTTCAAAGAGGGAGACAAGATCTTTGTGGACATAGACGAGAATGGCCATGTGTCATTTGGAAAAAACTGATCATCTTTACACAATAGAAAAAAATGCTTTTGAATTGGTGCAAAACGTTCGCTTCTGTTATACTATCCTTGGTGTGTCGAATGACAACTTAATGGGCCTTGTATTTCGCTGGCCAATGTGCAATTATTTGTAGTAATACACCAATTCATAAATAAAAAACTTATGAAAGGATAATGAATTATGACGAGAACCAAAAGCAGGCCATACACAGTAGATGATGTACGCTATATCTACAAAAATTACACAAACATGACCGCAGTTGAAATCGCAGACGAACTCGGTATCAGCAAAGCTCAGGTCTCTAAAATCGTTACAGAACTTCGAAGACAGGGAGTTGATTTACCAAAGAAGAAACGCGAAAACCCGGTTGAGATTTTTATCCGGGAGGAGCCTGGCCTTAAACTCAAACATTCATGACTGGGTATTTTGCCACCCGCTCGTTGCGCTCACTCGAAACACCCAGACAGACACAGACTTAGGCCATCTGCTGAACACGCAAATGGAAATGGTACAGCCCCCTTCTCTCCGCCATGTCGCGGGGGAAAATGTCTGGGTGAGTCTGATTAATTTAACTGGTTAAAATCCACGGTTTACTTCGTGAGTTCAGTACTTTTTTGCTTAAAAAGTGGGAGCTTGACAACGATTACGGTGTGGTCATCCTCAGCCCGGATATCGATTTTCCCGTGGTTGCCTTGCACAAAGCGATAAATGATGTTTAAACCACGGCCTCTTACTTCACCCTTTTTGACCTGATCAATTTTTTCCTCTGGTATATCTCCGGTATTTCTAATTTCGAGACAGGCCATGGTTTCCTCTACATAACAGCGCATGGCCAGACTGCCTCCCTGTTTCGGGATGGCATTGACAGCGTTGTTCATAAGATTATCCAGTACCCTTTCCAGACCAAACCGCGAACAATAGACTAATATCTCTGCTTTAATCTCAGGAGGCTCTATCCTGATGTATCTGCGCCATGACTGCCGTATGGTTTCCTCATTAAGACGGAATCGTTCTCCGGCGATCTCACTGAGATCCAGAACCTCTTCCCGGCCTTCCAATCTCATGGCCAGGGCCATATCCTGCATACGGACCGTTTCCTTGAGGATGATGTCCAGGTAAGTGACCAACTTGTTCCGTATCCCCTCAAGGTCTTCTGATTCCATCAGATTCCTGGCCCTGGAGGCAAATCCTGTGATGGCAATCGCGGGATTTTTGAAATCGTGCAAGACGTCGTCCAAAAGCTCTAACCGCAAGGCCTTCATGACTTCTTTTCCAAAAAAAGTCAGCAAATCAATCTCTTCGTTCGTAAAGGACGACTTCTGTTCCGTAGCATAAAAGGTCATCAGATAAAGGGTAATCCCGTTGACCTTAAGAGGGATTATCAGGATAGAATAAATGTGATGCTTCTCAACAAATTCCCGCATACCCAAGCTGGTAAACTGGCTCCTTTCAGGATCTTTGATCAAGAAATAGGCAGGATCGATCCGCTCAAACGGATGGTCTCCGTATTCCGGTACCCCGTGGATCGCAGTTTGGAAATACGGATGGTGGCTCACTGTAAAGGTATAGCCCGGTTGGTGATACGTTTTGTCTAGGGGATACCCTGCCTCAACACGAATAAACTTCTGATCCTTGGAAACGGAAAAAAGAGAACAGCTCTTGACCTGCAGATATGGATCAAGCTCCGGGATGAGATCCACGAACAGGTCCTTCAACTTGATCCCTTCCCGGTTACTCAACTTTACAAAAATCCTGTCTACCATGTTCTCCTTGTGAGCATTCAGACTCTGTAAGGCCAGGATCTTCCTTTTGGCCAGGACAAAGCTTATGCGGCGGGCCAGAAGCTCGGCATGAATGATCTCAAATGGATCAAACTTCCTGTTATCCTCCTTGTAATAAATTTGAATGGATCCAAGAACGTCTTCTTCCGAACCTAAAAACTTTGGAATCTGAAGACATACCGCCAAAAGAGAATTAACTCCTTTATCTTTCACGATATTTTTAATCTTGAAACGCGGATCCTTAAGGAGGCTGGATATAGAGATACTTCTGTTTTCTCGAACCACCTGTCCTGAGATGGAATCCTCAAAAGGGACGGGAATTTTGCATTCGGCCTCAGAAATCTGGTATGTGCCAAGGCAGGTCATGCTCATGGATTTGGGATCAAAGAGCCGTATGGATGCAGCTTCGGCCCTGAGAATATTTGCGATCTTTTCCGCAGCAATCTCAAGGATACTTTTTTCTTCAAGTCCGGAATCAATCTCAATAATTTCTTCAACATCGCGGATAATGCCGGAGAGTGCTCCAACCAAATATTCCTGCTTGATGGAACGGGCCAGGTCCAGACGCTCAGAATGAGTCATATGCTGAAGTGCCGGATGGCTTTCGAGAAATTCGAAAAAGTTTTTTTTCATGTAGCTATTTTCCGAAAAAAATTAGTGACAGAATGATTTTAACACCTAATAATCTAACAACCAATATTATAGAAATCAACTCTCTGTGCCGATGTAAAAGTAGCTCTTTGCAACCCGAATATGATCAGGCAGGCCAATGAACACTTTATGAAAGGGCAAACAATCTTTGGGAAAAAGGTCTGAATCCACCATGGAACAGAATATTGAACATCCTGGGGCTGACTTTCTGGATTTGTCTAGACAAGAGGCAGAGGAAATCCAGGCCATGCAGATAATTCTCCGCATGGCAGACGCTGTAACACAGCATATCTCTCAAAAGAAAATCTGTAAGTGCATCATAGACATATTAATCGAAGACACAGATTTTGAGAACGCCTCAATTCTTCTCTACGACACAAAAAAAGATTGCCTAAGGCTAACAGCGGCCAAGGGATTTTCTGAGATCCTGGAAATCCCTCACAAGCAACCTTATCGTATGGACCTGGTATTTGAACGAGACGAGGGTATAGCATGGAAGGTTTTTGAATCGCATATCCCTATGTTTATAGAAAACAGCGCAGAGGAATCAATCCCTGTTAAACCCGGCTCGAAAATTCATCCTTGCAGTCTAATCTGCCTGCCTCTATGGTGCATTGGTGTTCTCAACCTCAGTTCCTCGACTCCCAGGGCCTTTTCTCCTTATAAAAAGCATGATCTGGCAATTCTCGCCAACGTAATAGGCCGCCTTCTTCAGACAACTGAGCTCCATGAAAAACTTAATACCAGCCACTTGCACCTTCAACAGATAGTTGAAGCCAAGACCCGCGAACTTCATCATGTCAAGAAGGAACTTGGGGACGCCATAGCCTATTTGGAATCGGTCATTAAAAATGCCCCACAGGGAATATGCCTCATAAACCCTTCTGACGACATGCGACACGCAAATCCGAGTTTTCTTTCCATTTTAGGCTGTACTCCTGATTACATTGCAGGCTATTCTCCAGAGAAGTTATTTCAAGATAAAACAGATTATGCCAATTTGAGTAATTTGTTGTTAACCGGAGGTCTTGCCAGGCTCACGGACATAGATCTTTTGCGTCCGGATGGAACCACCGTACCTGTGGATATCTTTTTACATTCTTTGAAAAACCCAAAAGGCGAAAATCAGGGCATGCTGGTAGTCCATGACCTAACGAATCAGAAAATCGCTATGGAAAAACAGATTCATATTGAGAAACTGAGGGCTTTAGGTTCCATGGCTGGTGAAATAGTCCATGAATTCAATAATTTCCTCACTACAATACTTGGCAATGCACAGCTTCTGGCCATAGGAATAAAGGACCAGGGAGCTTTGCGTAAAATCAGAAACATAGAGACTGCTGTTAATAACGGGGCATTCACAGTCCGCAGATTGCAGACATTTACAGATTTTTGTCAAAAGCTTGAGGCTAAAAGTCAAATCTCAAACATAATCGGGGTAGTCACGGATGTAATAGATTTAACAAAACCCAAATGGAAAGATGAATGTGAAAAAAACGGGATTTTCATCAACACAAAGCTTAAGCTTCAGGACACAAGGCCTGTGTCAATGCATCCGTCGGAACTGCGGGAAATTTTGACACACCTAGTTTTTAACTCAGTAGATTCCATGCCCGAAGGTGGTACCATAACCATTCGATCCTACGAAAAGGATTCCAATGTAGTACTACAAATTGAAGATAACGGAATCGGCATGTCTAAAGATATTAAAAAAAGGGTCTTTGATCCCTACTTTACTACTAAGGATGTTAGTAGCTCCGGTCTGGGACTCAGCGTTTCATTGGGGCTCATAGCACAAGCAGGAGGTACCATCAGTGCTGACAGCAAAGAGGGTGAAGGCACCACTTTTACGATCTCTTTGCCCATCTCCGGAATGCAGGAGGTTAGCGAAGCTCCAACTGTAGAGAGATCTGAAACGCAATGCCTGAAAATCCTTGCTGTCGATGACGAAAAGCCGATAGTAGATTTGTTGGAAACAATGCTTGAGGGCTTAGGGCACAAGATAATCGGAGTAACAGATGGACAACAGGCCATGGACTATATAGATAAAGAAGACTTTGATCTGGTAATTACAGACCTGGGTATGCCGGTCATAAGTGGATGGGATGTTGCGGCAAAGGCAAAAAGCAAAAAAACCGGTCTGCCGGTTGTCTTGATTACCGGATGGGGCGCAGAATTCGAGTCAACAGACCTGACTAAAACAGGCGTTGATGCCCTTTTAAATAAACCCTTCAAGCTTGATGAGCTTAGAAAGATCATCTTGGAGCAATGTCCAAAAAAATAGGCATGTGATAATGCCTGACATCCACATAGGCACCAGCGGCTGGAATTATGAAAGCTTTGTTAAAAGACTCTATCCTCTTGGAACACCCCAAAAAAAATATCTTGAGACCTACTCAACAAAACTCCTTACTGTAGAGCTAAACGCATCCTTCTATCGCTCTTTTTCCCAAAGCATATGGGAGAGCTGGTACAGGCGTACTCCACCGGATTTCTTGTGGGCAGTTAAGGCGCCACGTTTTTTCACACATATCAGACGACTGGATGTTTCACAGGATTCCATCGACAGATTCTGGAACGACATAAAGCCACTTAGAGACAAAATGGGTGCGGCACTATTTCAACTCCCTCCGTCCCTGAAATTCGACAGAGATCTTCTTACAAAATTTCTGGCAATGCAACCATCGGATACAAGGATCTCGCTGGAGGCTAGGCATCCATCCTGGCACGAGCCTCAGATCTGGGATATCTTGAGTAAGCAGAATGTGGCCTGGGTAATTAGTGACACTGCCGGTCGCCACCCCATGAGTCTGGAGGTTACAGCAGACTTCGCCTATGTGCGTCTGCACGGCGCCCACGAACTGTATCACGGCCTCTATGGAGAAAAAATGCTTAGCAAGTGGCTCAATACAATCAGGGAGTGGGGTATTGAAACTTTTATATATTTCGATAATACTGACGACGGAAGTGCTGCAACAGATGCTTTGTTGTTACAAAAAATGCTAGAGGAGAAACACCGTGCTTAAGGTAATATCTACCACACTATTTTTCATATTTGTCTTTGCCTTTATTTCAGAAAGCTTTATTGATCTCTCGGATGCAAGGGCTAGGGGCGGCGGACGATCCTTTGGCGGGAGCCGTTCATATTCCAGGCCCATGAAGACCAGTCCTACCAAACAAACCACGGCCCCCAGATCCAGAACAAGCTCGACCCAAAAAGGCTCCAGCAGTTTTATGCGAGGTCTTGGCGGAGGCCTGCTTGGAGGTTTTCTCGGCAGCATGCTTTTTGGCGGCATGGGCCACGCAATGGGGGGTGGTGTTGGCGGGAGCGGAATCGGCCTTTTTGAAATCATACTGATTGGCGGTCTGCTATACTTCCTTTACAAATATTTTACTCGCAAAAAATCTTCCTTAATGTCTCATAGTTCTCCAGGATCATTCGGACCGGACGGGACTCATGCCCGTCAGACACATTCTGTTCCTCCGCCTCCAAGCCGACATGGTGGGCCTATGCCAGGGGGCGGCTCGCCGGTCGGGATAGATGCCCCTGCCCCACCACTGGATACCGTCTCAGAAGCTCTAAACATGATCCGGATGTCAGACCGGAGCTTTGACGAGGAAAAATTCAAGGAATTTGCCCAAGACGTATTCTTCAAGGTACAGGCCGGCTGGATGCGTCGTGATATCTCCGCGACAGAACACCTTTTGGGACCTGAGTTGTCAGCAGATTATAAGAAACACTTTCAGGAGATGAAACAAAAAGGCCAAATTAACCGGCTGGAAAACATCGCAGTTAGAAAAGTGGAAATAGAGGATGCCGGTGTCAGCAAAAACGAAGAATACCTGACCGTCCTCTTTACTGCCAATCTCCTTGATTATACTGTGGATGAATCCACAGATACGGTGATTGAAGGCAGCCAGACTGAGCCGGTTAAGTTTGCTGAAAAGTGGACCTTTGCCCGCCCGGATGGCAGCTCAGACTGGAAGCTGGCCGGCATTGATCAAATGTGAAGGTTCGGAGGTTAACTACATTTCGGTCACTATTTTCTCAAGGACATCTTCTACGGTCAAATCAGAGGAGTCAATTACAATACAATCAGGGGCAGCCTGCAAAGGCGCAATAGAGCGCGTTGAATCCGCCAGATCCCTGGCCTCAATTTGGGCCAGTATCTCTTCGTATTCGACCTCTTCTCCCTGATTCTCCATTTGCATCTTCCGTCGTTTGGCCCGTTCCCCGGCAGAGGCCGTGAGAAAAAATTTAACAGCTTGTGGGAAGACCACTGTGCCCATATCCCTGCCCTCTGCTACCAATTGCCCCCCCCTGCCAAGCTCCCTCTGCATTCCTGTGAGATATTCCCTCACCACGGCAACTCTGGAAACCGCAGATGAAAGCCCGTCCATTTCCGGAGTGCGAATAAAAGACGAGACATCCTGTCCGTTCACCAGGATTCGGTCACCATTGAAACCAAGTTTCAGGTCATTACATAGCTCTGAAAGGGACTTTTGGTCTCTAACATCCACCCCTTTATGCCTTGCAGCCCAGGCAACTGCCCTATACATGGCGCCTGTGTCGAGATACGTATACCCCAGACGCTTTGCCAGCTCTTTACTGACAGTGCTCTTGCCGGCGCCGGCCGGTCCATCAATAGTGATAATATTCAAATGGTCCATAAGAATGAACTACCCATATCTCTTTATCCTTGCACAGTCAAGTTACAATCAGCTTAGAAAAATTTGCACAAGCAAATCCGGTTTTGGCCGAATATGATATAATACAAGAGTTTCCCAGGCAAAGCCTGGAAGCCAAATAATAACTTATCACCTATGAGCTATTTTTACGGTAAAAGTCATGATTATTATCGACGGTTCCTATGGAGAGGGGGGAGGCCAAATTCTGAGGAGTTCACTGGCTCTTTCCATGATCACCGGACATGCCATTGACATCCGGAATATTCGTGCCAGGAGGCCGAAGCCGGGCCTTCGTCCACAGCATCTAACTTGTGTGAAGGCGGCTGCCTCGGTATGCGGAGCCCAACTGGAAGGAGCTGAACTCAACTCACAGCGCCTTATATTTATCCCAGATAGTGTCAGGCCGGGACATTATAGCTTTGCCATAGATACCGCAGGCTCTGTCATGTTGGTTTTCCAGACCGTGCTCCTTCCCTTGGCCCTTTCTCAAGGTGCTTCCGAGGTTACTTTTGAGGGCGGCACCCATGTCCCGTGGAGCCCATGCTTTCACTATATTGATCGGGTATTCAGACCCGCCGTATCCGCCATGGGTTTATCATTTGAAATGAAGCTTGAGAAATGGGGTTACTACCCAAAAGGAGGAGGAATTGTAAGGACAAGAATCTTGCCATCAAAGGAATTCAGTGCCTTTAAGCCTGCTTCCCAAAAGGGAGAAAAAGTCCGCGTTAAGGCTATTTCTGCCACGGCCCACTTGCCTGATCACGTCAGGAAAAGGCAGTCTGCACAAGCAAAATTTGTTTTAGAGGACAGAGGACTAAAGGTTGAAATAGAAGAAATGGAGGGATCTGCCCTGTGTCCAGGTAGCCTCTTGTTCTGCTGGATATCCGGCCAGGGGAGATATGCTGGTTTTACCGGACTGGGCGCAAGAGGCAAGCCTGCCGAGAAGGTTTCTGATGAAGCGGTTTTAGGGCTATTGGCCTTTCTGGATAGTAGCGCTAGCTGCGACAAATACCTTTCCGATCAGATGCTGCTTCCGGCATTACTGGCAGGCGGAGAAAGTCACTGGTCCACAAACTCCATAAGCAATCACCTTCACACAAACGTATGGGTGACCGAATGTTTTGGGCTTGGTAAGGTAGAATTGTTAAAGAAAGATGAAAAATTAAGCTTACTCAAGTGTCATGGAGCGGGCCTTGCGTAATTCCTGTTGTAACCATCCAAAGTTTAAGAAGGGATCAAGAAATTCTGAACCATTGATTCGCGGTTTCTGATTCTCTCTGGCCTTCGTGGTGAAAAAAACATGATAGATAAATTTTAAATTATGACCGTTCACGGTATAATTCGCAAAATCAACGGGAAAGAATAACCCCAAATTGTGAACCCTGAACCTGTAAACTCATACATACCTATGCTTCAATGCCTCCCGGATGGCCAGGGTGATGATTTGCGTTGTATAAGTTTCACCAGGTGGGGCGGTGTGAGTCTGCCGCCCTATAATGATCTCAATATAGGGCTGAACGTAGGAGATGACCGTAAAGCCGTAGAGGAAAACCGGCAAATCGTCCGCGCAACGCTCAATGCCAGGGAATTGATCAGTTTTGAGCAGGTTCACGGTAGCCGCCTCGCAGTGGTGGAAGGACCTGTTCAGGAAGAAAGCCTTGCGGGAATTGATGGCTTATTGACTGATGTGCGCGGTACGGCCCTGTTAATAAAACATGCCGATTGCCAAGCCGTGGTTCTCTATGACCCGGAAAAGAGGGCAATAGCCAATATACATTGCGGGTGGAAAGGAAGTGTTTCAGGCGTTCTTATTAAGGCAGTGAGAAAAATGGCCAAGGCTTACTCTTCCCGTCCGCAAAATCTTTGGGCGTCTGTCAGCCCATCTCTGGGGCCGTGTTGTGCGGAATTTAAGGATTGGAAAAGTTTACTCCCAAGGACTCTCCATGATTTTCAGACTGCTTCGGCTCATTTCGATTTCTGGGCCATAACCCGTTGGCAGCTCAGATCTGCCGGGCTGCCTTCTGAACAGATAGAGCTTAGCCGCATATGTACAGCATGCTCTGACGATTATTTTTCTTACAGGAGGGAAGGCCTGACGGGTAGAAATGCAACGGCCATTATGTTGACATAAATCAGGATTGATTATACTGCAAAAACCCTGAAATATGATTCCGCTCAAAAAGCCAAAGATGCAAAGCGCTAAATTTTCTATGAATGAGACATACTTATCGTACGTCGCAGTGACTGGAAAATTGAAGCAACGCCGCAGATCGGGTTTTTTCAGCGGAATCATATCTGTTTTTATTTTTTCTTTATTACTATATCAACCCTTCTGTTCTTCTGCCGCCCCTCTGGATTGTCAAGCCCGTCTGAATTGGCATTTTGTGCCACTGGTCTGGTTTCGCCATAACCAATTGTTTTCATGGTGTGCGCGCTGATTCCTGCGTTTTCTGAAAGCCACTTTTTTACTGATTCAGATCTTTTTTCTGAAAGACGCAGATTATAGGCTTCCGACCCCTTCGAATCAGTATGACCTGCTATAATAACCTTTGGGCTTTTGTAAGCCGTAATGATGTCCCCAACCTTTTTTAGCATGGTCTCGGCATCAAAACGAATATCCCATTCGTCAAAATCGAACAGAACATCGCCAGAAAGTTCGATCTGAATTTCCGCCTCTGTTTCTTGCGCTCCAAGGTCTTTTATTGCTGTCTCGATTGCAGTGCTATGCCTTTCTATTCCTTTGACAACGCCAATAATGCTCACCATGGAATAATCGATCTTCTTTGATCCTCTTTCCGGTCCGAGGGCTTGTAAGGTCTCAATAGCTTTCTGGTGAGCTTCGGGAGGAATAAGAACCTCTTCCTCTTGGGCTCCACAGAGAAAAGGCAAGAGAAAACACATCAATGCCAATAGAATTAAAGGCTTCCGGGTATTCATAAACCATTCCTTACTTTTTTAACGGGATTTCTTCAAAAGGGAAAATTCCCGCAAGAGAGATCGTAATGGTTTCAGGCCGGTCAGTTGGCTCGGGGAATTTTATCCACAGGCCCCTGGCTTTCCCCGCCTGAACACCAAACCAGAATCTCCCTCCTCCTTGCTCGTCAGCCATAGGGCCCGCAATATAAAGACCATCAGAATCTTTAAGGGGATAATATTTTTTTTGATTTGTTTCATCCATGATGAAACATGCATCGTAGGGAATTTTCACACCCTGTTCTTCAGACCCGGCATTTCTCAGCTTGACTTTTATGGTAACAATGTTTTTGCTAATCCTGATGCTGGTCAGATCCGCCTCAACACCCTCCCAGGCGACGCTTTCCTGCGTTTGAATGACTTCTCCAGAAGACACAACCCCCGTCGGGACCAAAACTATCAAGACTAATAATAAAAAAACTTTTTTGAAAAAACGGATCATCTTAACCTCCTATCGAGTGTTTTTGCCGCGCTAAGCAACCTAATCAGGGGTTTTTATAGATCTTTTCAGCCCCTGGTAGCGGCTTTCTTTTGTTTATCTCCAGTGCCCCGGTATCCACCTTCCCCGCAGGCCGTGATGTCCTGGTGCCCATATTTTACCTGGTTTTGGGGAAGCCAGGTTTTTCCAATGACCCGGCCTCCAGGTCCCGTTCGGTGTATGGTGTCCTCGCACCCACGTCTTTCCTGGATGCACCGGCCCGGACTGCTTCCAATGACCGGGCATAGCTACTCCACTTGGTAATGTGTGAGGAGATACCCAGACAAAATTTGGTCCTGGTTTGGGCGGCCTTGCATGGGTGCAAGAGGAAAAAAGAAATGGCAGAAAATTTAAGCAGGCGACAATGATCATAATTTTAAACAGTTTGTACATAGCATCCTCCTTTAGTAAGAGACTTAAGGTATTTTTGGCCTCCTTTCTCTAATTTCGGCATCTTTCATTCAATTCTATAATGCACCATTTTTGGGAATAGGTGTAAACCAGCGAATGAAGAATGCTGTATTTTTTACGTACTTTAATATTTTCAAGACAAAATGGCTTGATGTTCACCAAGATTTTGATAAAAAAGGGAGAGGGGATAACTATTAAATAGATTGGTTATCCTTAACGATATGATAATCACACTTCAAAAAAGTCTTCGTTAAACCCAAAACATAATAATAATTTATTCCTAATATATATGTTACGCATACAATACTTATATAGCTATTTTAGGAGAGCGACTCAGAAATTTTTTTCAGTGAAATCATTTTTTAATTTGGGTTAGGTTTTTTCGGCCAAAGCTTATCAATAGGAGACGCCAATGATACCTAAAACAATGTCTATCTATACAAGAGTTTCCTGCTGAAAACTTGCCAAACTACTTATAAAGGACTGAAATTAGCCGTGAAGGTTGGAAAATTATTTTTATGGAAAGAAACAGTGACTCAAATATTAGTCTAATTCTCTGTTTTTATTAATGGCGGTCCCAAGGGGAATCGAACCCCTGTTTCCGGCGTGAGAGGCCAGCGTCCTAGACCCCTAGACGATGGGACCGTTGTTGTGTGACGGAAAGGAAAATAAAAGGCCCCGATCATTATGTCAACCCTAAAAGTGACCGTTCAGGGTTCAAAGGTTCAGGGTGCTGAAAATAATCCTGGTGCCAGTTTTCCGGTACTGGCATTTTTTCATATAAATATGATCGCCTGGCCTCAAGCAAAAGCCTCGGGTGGCCCATAAAATCTGCTCCGCAACAGACTTTTCCCCCAAGGGTCTTCCTCAGATTATTAAGCCAGACAGCACCCTCTTCGCAGCGCAGCAAGTGATGGTCAAGGATGAGTGTATCCACATTCCGCGCTAAACGCAGGGCATTCTCCCACGCTTGTTTCCGCAATGTTGCATTAAGAGATCTGAGATAGAGAGGTGGGCCGGAGGCAAACACGATGTCAGGCTGCCAGTTGAGAATCTTTTCTACTGTTGCTTTATCCAGGAGTTGGATATCAGAAGCATGCACAAAAACACTTTCTCCCATATCGATCCGTGTCATCATGACACCACCAAACCTGCCCTCTGGCAAACCATGAGGCACAGTCTCGGAAAAACTCATAGGGCCGTCAGAACAGCCCTCTGCGACCTTCATATTAGGACCGAGCAGTTCAGCCAATTCAAATGCGCGTAGTTGGATTTTGGCCGTCAGGTCCTTGTCGGATTTGCTCCAGCAGCTCAGGTTCTTAAAATGGGCTGGAAGTTGATGAAATGAAAGCTGAAAAGGATTCGCATGGAGTAGAGGTATGTGGTCGCCGTGGAAATGACTAAATACGACATCAGTGGCAGTTTCCAGTGCCTTTATTATATCTTGCCGGACCTTTTGACCTACGGCTACCTGGCATGGGTGAGGAAGCAAGCCGTTACGCATATATCCCAGGGCAACGCCAGGATCAATGACGATCCGGCGTTCCCTGATCTTTACCAGACAGCAAAGGCCACGGACACCAAGGGATTCGGCACCTATTATTTCAATGGTCATAGAGGCAACTCATGAACCTTTTTCAAGACCTGACACGTGCTGCCTCATCCACCACAGAAGTACCAATCCGGGGAGAGCCGCTAAGGTGGTGATGAAAAAAAAATGTGGCCATCCCACCCAATTGACCACAAATCCTGATGGTGGTCCCACAAAGACCCTACCCAATGAGGCAAGAGCTGATAACAAGGCATACTGGGTTGCAGTAAAACGATGGTTACAAAGTGCCATAAGAAAGGCCACAAAGGCCGCCGTACCCATACCCCCGGATAGATTTTCAAAACCAACTGCGGCAATCATTGCGCAGTAGCTCTTGCCGATCCAGGCAAGCGCCATGAATGAAAGATTAGATACTGCCTGTAATACCCCGAAAAACATGAGCGCACCAAAGAGCCCGATCTTTGCCATGAGCCCTCCCCCTAATAAGGCACCACTGATAGTGGCGATAAGACCAAATCCCTTATTAATTGTCCCTACGTCAGTAGGGCTAAAACCAACTCCGCGGATGAGAAAGGCAGTGGTCAAGGTACCGGCAAAGGCATCCCCAAGCTTGTAAAGTACAATAAGCACTAATATGGAAACAGCTCCTGGCCTTGAGAAGAATTCCTTTAAAGGGCCTGAAATCGCTTCAGCCATGCTCCCGGGCGGTGAAACCGAAAGCCTTGGCTCCGGGCCAGCAAGAGTTCCAAGGATTCCTAATGACATGATACCTGCCATTAAAATATACGTGTTTTGCCAGCCTATGCGATCTGACAGTATGAGGGCCAAGCCCCCGGATACCAGCATGGCAATTCTGTAGCCAGTAACGGAGAGCCCAACTCCAAAACCTCGCTCCTTCTCCTCCAGTAAATCAGTCCGATAGGCATCAATTACAATATCTTGAGATGCAGAACAAAAAACCACCATCAGAGCAAGGCAGGCCATAAGGAAAGGAGCGCCCGCTGGAGCCGTGAAGGCCATGGCAAATATCCCTAACACCAGGATTCCCTGAGTGAGAAGTATCCAGCCCCTTCGTCTTCCCAGCCACGGGGGCCAGAACCGGTCCATGACAGGTGACCAGAAAAATTTCAATGTGTACGGAATCCCAACAAGGGAAAAAAGGCCGATAGTCCGGATGTCCACACCATCCACTGTAAGCCATGCCTGCAATGTTCCGCTGGTCAAGGCCAGAGGAAATCCTGAAGCAAACCCCAAAGGCAACATAACTGCCAGCCGTTTAGAAGCAAGAAAAGGGATCAATAATCTGAGGCGTGAAATACCCATATATCAAGTTAAACAAGACACATGTTTTCGCATATACAAACAGCTAAGTATTATTCATAGATTTGAAAATCTGTGTTCATCTGTGTCCAAAAATGGAAATTCCTATACTATGGACTTAGCGCCCTTCCTATGTAAATTCTGAATCGTTTATGTTACTCCTCCATTTCTTAAAGTCTATCTTATTGTGGGCTAAAGTGTTTTAATAACAATTCATTATGAAATCCTTCAACATGAATTTCCATTCAAAAAATCCTGAAAAAGCATTTTTTCATCAAGCCCGAAACCAGGGATGGATGAGGTATTTGACCTGCTTACGCAGGAAAACAATCATAATAATCGAACACTTCTTTCCGTACTTTATGACATAAACTTTGCTTCCATGTATCTAAACAAGCTAATCTTTCTTAAAGAAGGAAGGCTAGTGCCAAAGGGAAAAATAGAAAAAGTCCTGACTATGGAAATACTGAGTGATTGAAGATGGTTTCAATATGGGGAGACGTGAAGATTGGACAAGTGTTGGTCTAAGATGAAGTGCAGGTGGTTGGGAAGGTGTTTTGAAAGGAACTGGCCCGGCATTTCGGTATATCCCGGCCTGCAGTCTCACAAACCATCAAGCAAGGTGAAAAATTTGCAAAAGACAATGATGCTCCACTGTTAAACTTCACTCGTCCCGTCCCCCAGATCACTTTTTTTGGAATTTTAAACCTGAGTAGTTACAAAAATTTATTTTTTTGTCATAACATACCGAGATAAAAAGAAGGAAATAGCGGGCATATATTCTGTAGCACATGAAATTATTAAATTTCTCAAGACTATATTATGAAAAAATTCCTCTCCTGGATACCACTATGGCACATCGCCAGGTTTGCAGCCCTTTTGCTTCTCGCTGTCATACTGCTTAAACCCATTACGGAACTGTTAGCCATAAAAAGCATGGTGGTCTTTTACTGCGGGGACCAGGCAACCCTTGAGTGGGATCCTCCGTCTTCGGGGATCGCAGACCATTACGTAGTTGAAGCTACCACTGTAAAACCTCTGGATGGATCGAACAGCTCAGTATCCTGGGTAAATTATTACGATTCAAACACAACCAGTCTTAAGATAGCCATACAGGATGGTTATAATTATTCCTTCAGGGTCAAGGCGGTTGGCCCAACAGGCCAGGAGTCTCCATATTCTGAAGAACAGCTCACTGTAATATGCGACTGCAGCGCCCCGTCCTTAAAGGTGGAACCCTTTGGAACAGGTGGCAGTATAAGGCAGGAGGTGCTGCATCTCACTGGCTCTTTTTCCGATAAAAACATAGCATCCATCAAAATAAACGGAAATAATGCCGACCTGGACTTTGGAACCAATACCTGGCAGATCAACATACCCCTTGCAGAAGGCAGCAACAGTATTACCATCAAGGCCACGGACTACACGGGCAATGAATACTGTCATGAATTCTTTGTTGAACAGCAGCCCATAGTCATTGCCAGCAATCCTCCTGAAGCCGCATTATATTTGATGGGCACCACTGCGTATCCTGGAATATTTTTTATTAATTTGCCGCTCAAAATATACCAGGTCATAGACCCTTCACTCCGAATCACCGTTTCGCTGAAAATGCATAAAATGATGGGGATAAACCGTGTAATCTCATTTCCTGAAGGCCAGGATAAAATAATGCTGTCAATGTTCCCCCTGGTACAACCGCATGGTTTCATAGTTCGGCAACTACCGTATATAGACACATCTCTGACTCTTGGCCAAATTGTTCACCCCTTTGTAATGGATTACGACTATGACAATGCGCCTGAAATTCTGGCAGGCACAGCATCCGGTCGCCTGCTTCTGCTTGATCACCAGGTAAATGGAGAAAATGAAGAATGGGCTACCTTGGAGCTTGATCTCAAAGCCCATGACGGATCTCTTTTCAGTGTTCTCAATCCATACATCCCATTTATAATAGACTATGATAATGATATGCATTATGAACTTGCCCTGGCAGATATGGATACCTCTGATATCCATATATTTGAATTGAATGATGACGTATGGACGCAAAAACAGTCTATCGATCTGTCAACAAACCAATATTCAGGGCAATATTTCGGTTTTACGGACTGGAATTCAGATCACAAGAAAGATATAATTTTCTCAGACAATAACAACAGAATAAATGTAGCATTAAACCAGGGAGAAGACAGATCACCCATTTATGATCAGCATACCGTTGCGCTTAAACTTAAAGGCAGAATGCCTGAAGCAGCATTTATTCTTTTCGACTGGGATGGTGATAATAAGCTGGATGTGATAAGCCAAACCTCTCAGGGTGATCTGGCTGTTTGGACCAACACAGGCAACTGGGATGCGCCTTCCTTTGCAACACCTCATACCGTGTTCTATCCAGGAACCATTGGTGCCTCACAGTTAGCGCCTTCAGTAGTAGACTGGAACAATGATGGAATAACCGATCTATTAATAGGTACCGACAGCGGGCAGCTTTTCCTGCTACTCGGTAAAAAGGAGTAAAGCATGGGTAAACGGCAAATTAGAAAACAATACCTTATAAATAAGCGATTTCAGATAAACATGGCCATTCGTTTTTTTGCATGTCTTCTGCTGGTTGCCATAGCATCCGGGTGGGCAGTCTATTATGCGGTATGGAAGGCTGTCATAATCGAATTGCACGGGGTTCAGCTTGCAAGGTTATATCATGTTATTGGAGAAAGAATATTATTTTATGGACTCGGGGCCATAATAGGATTGAGCGTGCTCAGCATATTTTTTTCTCACAAGATCGCCGGGCCGGTTTACAAGATGAAAAAGACCGTAGATGAATTCCTTGAAACCGAAGACAAACCTGGGGCCATACGCCTGCGAAAGGGTGATGCCTTCACTGACCTCGCTGATTCTTTGAACAGACTTTTTTCAAAAATCCTGCTGTTCCCCTGAAAGGACGTATGAGCGCAATCTCCGATTAATAGGATTCTCCGCTTCCGAATGGAACCCCTGCTCAGCAAGGAAAAACGAACAAAGTCAAAGGCACACCTGATTCCTTTTGGTATCTTTTTCACCCCAATGGCGGTAGCTTGTCCTCCATTCCACATCCGAAACGAAATATTGGCTGAATCGTGCCGAAAAAAGAAATTTTCTCTCCTATAGAAGTAACCATCCAATGATTACATGAGCCTGATTTCAATATTTATGGAATTAGTGTGAAGCCTGCTGTCACAAAATGTTTATCAAAGGAGAAGGCCTCCGTAATTTCATATTGTTTCATAACAACAAAGCTCACCGCATCTGTATAAATGAAATTTTGATCTTGATATTGCAGTAAGATTGATTCCGCTCTATCTTCAAACATACGGTCAGAATAGATTTTGACAACCCGTGGACTCGATGCGATGTTCTCCAGGAAGGCAATAGCCGCCTGATATCCAATGCAGCGGCTTATCAAGATATTTGTTTCAGCTCTGTTAGGGCCTCATGATGAGGTCTGCCGGATATAAAAGAGTGGAATCCTCTAATTCTCAAACCTAATAGTGAAGGGTCATGACCGTTTGAAGGTATATGGAATGTTGCCAAATAACGCAGCTTTGCAGCATTATTTTTTTCGTGCTTTTTTCAGTGTAGTCACTTTCAAACCAGCCATTTCTGCCCAGGTTTAAACCGGCGTTAATAGCCCATTCCTTGCGTCATAAGAATTTAGGATTTTACCACATCTGACCGATAAGAGTATATAGGTGACGGTTCATGTTTGGGATCTTAAGAGAAAATTATAAGTGGGCCTGGATGACTCAAGTTCGAGGGAATTTGGCAACAGAGCCTTAAAGTTACTTTTGTTACCAACGTCCCATAGACCATAGACCAAAAATCTTGCTGATCAGCAAACTGGTGCTTAGAGGGGTGGCAGCTCACCATACGAAACAGGTATGAAGATGGCTGAATGTTAGTTCAGGTAAGAAGAACCAGACAAGCGAGCGTGTTTGAGAAATTGCTTTTTAAGATTCAATCTAATCGAAACCGATTTGCCAATGGTTCATTCTGAAGGGCAGTTTGAGTCAAATAAGCTGGG
>JAFDDO010000094.1 GCA_019310825.1 Deltaproteobacteria bacterium
GCGCCTTGCATCTTGGGCTTTTTGAGCGGAATCATGTTTCAGACTTTTTGCAGCGTAATAATGATCTAGTTTTTATCCAATAATTCCCGATTAACCTGCATCTGTTTCTGATTCGGGAACGGACGGTTTCCAAAATATATACTAACAAGAGCCGCTTGCAAAACTCAAGATTTTGTTTGAGGGCAAGGCGCAAGGAGTTGCCGACATCGGGCCAATATGTGGCGATGTCGGGAGGCATTTGACCCGATGTCCATTGTATTTTCCATGGATGGGATCAATGATTTAATTAAGGAACGCGGCCGCTTTTCTATAAAAAAATAAAGGAGGTATTGCGATGTTCAAACAAGAAAGCATCACAGAAAACCATGGGATACATGCAGTATGGAGACCTTGGCTGTTCGGCGTATTGACAGTTTTGTGTCTGCTTCTTATGGGAATGCAGACCAAAATAATGGCAGACGATTGTAGTGCTGAAGAGGGGTTTGCAGAGGTTGTGAATATCAACCTCCAGGCTAAATGTCCGTCAATGCAGGGATTACCCGAGGATCTTAAGGACGTGAAGAGGTTTAATCATAAAGCTCATGCGAAGGAATATCTCAAGGGAAACGCCTCTTTCGCTACCGTACAATATGATGGGAACTTCACCTGTGCGGCCTGCCATCCCGGGACCTGTTCGCAGGATGAAATTTCCAGGGAGCCTGTCTGTGACAGGTTGTCAGGTGCGTTAGCGGCTGCAGGAGGTCCGAAGAATCTGAAAAAGTACTATCATGAAGCCTGCCTCGGATGTCACAAGAATATGCACAAGGCCGAGAAGACAACCGGGCCGGTAAAGTGTAAGGGTTGTCACACCAAGTAATACTTTAGTAACTATTTAGGTGGATAGACTGAAGGTAGAAGGCTAATAGGGACAAATCATGCGTGATCACACAGAACTGCGGGCATTTGAGTTGGCTGATGAGAGTGCAGTATTAGTTTAGAGGATTCATCTCTGTTCGATCGTTGCGAAATGCTTGAAATCCTTCAGCCTTCAACCTTCAACCTTCAACCTGAATAGTTACATACTTTGTTGATATGAGTTGTTTGCGAAGCTGCTTGTAGGTAGCCCAACACTTTGTAAGGAGGTTATGCTATGAAAAAGCTTCATCTTGTTTTATTACTATTGGTAGCGTGTTTTGTATGGAATGTCATGCCATCAACCTGTGATGCCGCTCGCCAAAAAGGTACGGTGGCGGCAGTGGTCAAAGAAGATACGGAGATATGTGAGGCGTTGAAGGATCTCCTGTCTGATCGCGGTGAAGAGCTGTGCGAATTAAAGGGCCAAATTTCCAATCTGGTTTTGATACAGGGGACCTTGCCTAAGAAACTTAAGCCTGAACAGAGCATCATTCTGAAAGTGAAGGGCATAGGTAAATTTATGGCAAAGGTTGTATTCCTTACTGAAAGTGATACTACATTGAATGATATGGCCTCGGCATTAGTCAAGGAGAAAGGAAATATCATATGGCGCAGAGAAAAGGATGGTTTCTGTGTATTGCTCAAAGCAGAAAAGGAGTTTTTGCCCTCTGTAGGAGATGAGGTCAGCCTGAAAGTCAAATCTGCCAGGAAAATGATAGAAGGCTGTTAAGCTAAGAATTCTTCAAGCCCATGGCCCTTTTAGAGAAGCCGGTATTCCCTGACAGGGCCCTTGCTGGTTGAAAGGTTTTTAAACCTTCACGGCTTCAGATGTTCAGGGTTCACCAGGGGGATATCTTGTCTGTAACCCTCAAGGGTGATTTTCTTTTTGATGTGGATTCCAGTGTAGTGCATACAGGAGCCTATTCTGAAATAGATCATCTAGCCATGCCTGATACAAGGATCCTTATTGAAGGACCTACTGACAGCACAGGCCCTGAAGAGTATAATCTACATCTGTCTCAGAGGAGGGCTGAACCCGTGAACGGTTACCTTGCTTCAAAGGTAGTCTATCCGGACAGGATGACAGCTATTGGCTATAGGGAAAGCAGGCCCAGGGCCTTGAATGACGCTCTTCATGGCCGGCAGTTTAATCGAAGGGTTGATATCTATATAGAGCCCAGGTAGATAATACCTGAATTGAGCGATTAGCCATTAGCGTTTAGCTTTGAAAAATGCTTCATCACGGATTAGTGAGGTAATCTGTGATGAACAGCTATTAGTAGTTAGCTTTTAGGTGTTAGTAACCTATTTGGAAAAAAGCAGCAAATTAACCGCTAATCGCTAAAAGCTAATGGCTAACTTTATAATAGCAGAACATCCTGTAATCATTAAACTAATAGCTAGCCGCTCAATTTAGATAATGATTAGGAGGAACATATGCGGGATACCTTGGCCGTGATTCTGGCCGGAGGAGTCGGAAGCAGGCTTAATGTCCTGGTGCGACACAGAGCCAAGCCGGCTGTACCATTTGGCGGTATCTACAGAATAATTGACTTTGCCCTTTCAAATGTCATGAATTCAGGTCTTAATCATGTGGCAGTGCTGACTCAATACAAGCCTCTTTCTCTTATGGGGCATATAGGGACCGGCGTTGCTTGGGATTTTGCGGGTAGGACCAGGGGAGTCAAGATCCTGCCCCCACGTACAGGGGAGAAAGATTCAGACTGGTATAAGGGCACTGCAGATGCAATACGGCAGAATCTGGATTTTATAGAGGCCAGACCCTCAAAACAGGTCTTAATACTTTCAGGGGATCATGTCTATTACATGGATTACAAGGACATGGTTAAGCACCACAGAGTTTCAGGTGCTAAGGTCACAGTGGCTATGATGGCTGTTCCATGGGAGCAGACGGATCAATTCGGAATTGGTATTCTTGATGAAAAGGGCCGGATTGTCGATTGGGAGGAAAAGCCTAAAAAGGCCAGATCAAATTTGGCCTCAATGGGGATTTATGTATTTGATACTGAATACCTGGTCGAATCACTGAGGGCTACCAATGATGTGGACTTCGGTCACCATATCCTGCCCAAGGCCATGGAGGACGGGCAGTTGTTTGCTTACACTTTCCACGGATACTGGCGGGACGTTGGAACGGTGCCTGCATACTGGGAAGCCAATATGGACTTGCTCAGGCCGGGAAGTGGTTTGGAGCCTGAGACCTGGAGCATATGCACTAATGTTGAAAATGAGGGCTTGTTATTTGATTGCCCACCGGCAAGGATTCTACCCGGTGCCGAAGTAAAGAATTCGGCCATTACCAAAGGCTGTGTGATACGTGGGATGGTGAATGGGTCGGTTCTCTCACCTGGAATAGTGGTGGAATACGGGGCAAAGGTGATTGATTCCGTACTGATGCATAATACATCGGTGGGTAGCGGAGCGTTTTTGAACAGAGTCGTGACTGACAAGGAGGTCGTAATCGGCCCTGATTCCAACATCGGACTAGGGAATATTGATGTGGCAAATCGTCTCTATCCCAAGCACCTATCTTCCGGCATAACCCTGATCGGCAAATGGGCCTCTGTCCCTAAAGGGGCAAAAGTCGGCACAAATTGTATTATTACCCAAAGGGTCACGAACAACATGTGGCCGAAAGATTTATTACTCCCTGACGGGGAGACACTGGATGGTCTAAACAAATGATTTTTCAGGAGATTATAACAAATCTAAATAAATACTGGCAGGAACAGGAGTGCATATTGCTCCAGCCATATGACATGGAGGTAGGGGCAGGGACCTTTCATCCAGCCACTTTCCTTCTATCCCTAGGGCCTGAGCCTTGGCGTGTTGCATATGTACAGCCCTCACGGCGTCCCACAGACGGCCGTTATGGTGAGAATCCCAACCGTCTTCAGCACTATTACCAGTATCAGGTAATACTAAAGCCTTCACCTGATAACATACAGGACTTGTATCTTCAGAGCCTGGCAAATTTTAATCTGAACCTGGCAGAACATGATATACGTTTTGTGGAGGATGACTGGGAGTCACCAACCCTTGGGGCATGGGGTCTTGGTTGGGAGGTCTGGCTTGATGGTATGGAGATTACCCAATTCACTTATTTCCAGCAGGTCGGTGGGGTTGATGTAAATCCAATCTCCGTTGAGATTACCTACGGCTTGGAACGGATCGCCATGTATCTTCAGGGAATAGATAATGTCTATGACCTCAAATGGAATGACCATGTGAGATACGGTGCCATACATCATAGGGACGAGGTAGAGTTCTCTCGCTATAATTTTGAGGCTGCAGACGTGGAGACCCTGAAACAACTTTTTTCACTCCACTACAAAGAGGGATTGAGATTGCTGGAGCGAAGGCTTGTGCTTCCGGCCTATGACCAGTGTCTTAAGTGCTCTCACTACTTTAATCTCCTGGATGCCAGAAGTGCCATAAGTGTGTCGGAGAGGACTGCATATATAGGCCATGTCCGTGACCTCGCACGTGGAGTTGCCGAGAGATACACAGTTCTTGAAGAGGGAGGGGGCAAGGCGTGAACACCAGGAATCTTCTTTTGGAAATCGGAACTGAAGAGATCCCGGCAGCTTTTATCTCAGGGGCCCTGGATAACTTGGCCCTGCTGGCCGGAGAACATCTGGACCGTGAGCATTTGACATATGAAGATGTCTCAACCATAGGGACTCCCAGGCGTTTGGTCCTTTTTGCCAAGAACTTGCCGGACCGGCAACCTGATAGAGAAGAGATTGTTACGGGCCCACCTGCAAAAGTTGCTTTTTTATCTAACGGAAAGCCTACAAAGGCAGGAGAGGGGTTTGCGCGTAGTCACGGTGTCAGGGTTGAAGATCTACAGGTGGAAGACACTGAAAAGGGACTTTACATAGTGATACGCAGGATAGTCCACGGCAGAGATACGATTGAGCTTTTAAGCGAACTCCTTCCTTTAATCATAGCCGCAATTCCATTTCCAAAGACCATGCGGTGGGGTACAGAGGACCTGCGTTTTGCAAGGCCTATTCGCTGGCTTGTTGCCCTTTATGGAGAAGATATAGTTCCTTTCATCCTTGCCGGGGTCGAGACTGGTTTTGAAAGCCGTGGACACAGGTTCATGGCCCCTGAGGCCATCCGGGTGTCATCAAATCCAGAGGGCTATATTAAAGCCCTTGAAGGGGTCTTTGTGCTTGCTGATCCATCAGTCAGGAGAGACAGGCTCCTTAAAGAGGCCCGGGATGCCACGGCATCGGTTGGCGGCAACATCCTTTCCGACGATGAACTGGTGGATATTAATACCTATCTTACCGAGTTTCCGTCTGCGGTATGCGGCTCTTTTGATAAACGCTTTTTGGCTCTTCCTCGCGATGTGTTAATAACCAGCATGAGGGAACACCAGAAGTATTTTGCCGTTGTGGACGATAAAGGTGATCTTATGCCACATTTTGTGGCTATTAACAATACACGTTCACCAAGGTCCGGGCTTGTACGCAAGGGCCATGAAAGGGTGATCAGGGCGAGGCTCAGTGATGCTGATTTTTTCTTTAAGGAGGATCTGAAACGACCCCTGGAGGCCTTTGTTGGTGATCTCTCGGGGATGATTTTCCACCAGCGTCTTGGGACCGTCCTTGACAAAATTCACAGGGTAAAGGCCCTTGCTCATTACCTGGCCGAACAGGTGGCCCAGGATAAGGTGGAAGTGGTTGATAGGGCAGCCTGGCTTTGCAAAGCAGACCTTTTGACAGAGATGGTAGGTGAGTTTCCAAGCCTTCAGGGCATAATCGGGAGAGAATATGCCCTTCTCTCTGGTGAGAGCCAGGAGGTGGCAAATGCCATAGAAGAACACTATATGCCGGTCCGCTCAGGAGGGAAGCTTCCGGGGAGTCTCCCAGGGGCACTGCTCAGTATTGCGGATAAGATGGATACTATTTGCGGGACTATTGCCATTGGACTCAAGCCCTCCGGTACTGCTGATCCCTATGGTCTGAGGAGGCTGGCCCTCGGCGTCCTCCACATAATGGAAGAAAGATCCCTGTCTCTGTCCTTGAAGGCACTTATCGTACAGGCATCGCACCAGCTTGAGAATCAGCTTTCAGAGGTATCAAAAGAGCTTACCAGTGAGGTCGTTACTTTTTTCAAACGGCGTTTTTCCTATGATCTTACTGCCAGGGGAATGGATCATGACGTGGTAGAGGCAGCCACCAGGGTGGAGTTCGATGATGTGAAGGACTGTGTTCTGAGGGTAAGTGCCCTGGCATCTGTCCGTTCGAGGCCGGAATTTGAGCCTCTGAGCGTTGCCTTTAAGCGAGTAATGAACATACTTAAGGGTTTTGAAGGCGGGATAGTGAATCCCTTACTGCTTGAAACGGAGGAGGAAAAGGCTCTTTATGAGGTATATCTTTCTGTAGAAAAAAAGGTTGCTGTCTCCTTTGAAAGTCGGGACTATGAGCAGGCCCTTGTTACCCTGTTGTCTCTCAAGCCTCAAGTGGACAGTTTTTTTGACCATGTGATGGTCATGACTGAGGACATAGATGTAAGGGCCAACCGGCTGGCACTTCTCTGGAATATAGCCTGTCTCTTTTCCAAAATTGGTGATCTTTCAGCCATAGTTGTATCCGGGTAGAAATGAAAGTCCAATTGGCCAAGGTTGCCGGCTTTTGCATGGGGGTGCGACGGGCCATGGATATAGCCCTTGAGGCATCACAGAACGCCCAACCTCCGGTTTATACATTTGGTCCTCTTATCCATAATCCATCAGCGCTTTCATTGTTAAAGGCAAGGGGTGTTGAGGTTTTAAGAGAGATACCTGAAGAAGGGGAAGGCACTGTTATCATCAGAGCCCACGGGGTCCTTCCAGAGGAAAAGGAACGGCTAAAGGCCGCAGGTTTTTCTGTAATAGACGCTACTTGCCCAAGGGTAGTGAATGTCCAGATGGTCGTTCGCCGTCACGCAAGAAAGGGATATCAGTGCGTTCTGATAGGAGATAAGGGGCATCCTGAGGTCATCGGAATAATGGGCTATGCTGAAGGCCATGGAATTCTGGTCAGTGCCGAGGAGGATATAGAATTCCTTCCTGAGCTTGATCGATACATAATCGTTGCCCAGACTACCCAAGACCAGGAGAGGTATGAGGTATGGTCCGGGAAGATCCTTTCCCGCTATCCAGGTGGAAAGGTCTTCCATACTATCTGCGATTCTACTCAAAGGCGCCAGACAGAGGTAAGGCGGCTTGCCTCGGAGACTGGTATGGTGGTGGTTGTAGGAGGAAAGCAGAGCGCAAATACCAGGCGGCTTGCCGAGATAGTGGCAGAATGCGGAAAGCTTGCCATGGCAGTGGAGACCGAGGAGGAACTCGATAGAGAGAGGCTATTCCGGTTCAAGCACGTAGGGGTGACTGCCGGGGCTTCAACACCTAACTGGATAATAAATCGTGTGGTGAGGGAAGTTGAAGCCTCGCATGGGGCATTTGATTCGATCTGGCACCAGGTTGCATACAGGTTTGTACGGTTTCTATATGAGAGCAATCTATGGACCGCTTTTGCCGGTGGAGCGCTTGCCTGGTCAGCATTGATTATTGGCAGAGTGAATGTGCCTCCTTTTATTGCAGTGGCAATGACCTTTTGCTACATCTTTGCCATGCATACCCTGAACTTATTCATGGACCAGGAAGCCGGCGAGTACAATGATCCCCTGAGGGCCAAGTTCCTCAGCCGGTATAAAGCAATATTTTATACATCTTCTATGCTGGCTGTATCTGTAAGTCTTGGGATTGCCTGGTATCTTAGCATGGCATCCTTTCTGTGGCTTATGGCGATAAGTGTGCTAGGTATTCTATATACCGTACCTGTAATCCCTGGTTCCAGACGTATTCGTGCGTTGAAAAACCTTCCGGGATCAAAAACCTTTTTCATAGCCCTGGCATGGGCCTCGGTTGCAGTGCTCCTTCCTCTGGCCGGTTTTATCTCTTACCTCAGGCCCATTCACTGGATCTTATTTATCCTGGGGGCCGTGCTTGTTTATATGAGATCTGGGCTTCTGGAGGTTCTTGACGTCCAGGGAGATCGTATAGTCGGCCGCGAGACCCTGGCTATACTTATTGGGGAGAAAAAGGCCATCAATTTAGTTGGGTTACTCTCTGTGATTCTCGGGATTGTGTCCGTGACACTTCCA
>JAFDDO010000095.1 GCA_019310825.1 Deltaproteobacteria bacterium
CAAAAGAATTTGTGCTGCGCTATGACTTCTTACCACTACTCCAGAAAAAGATAGTGGTGAGCAAAGTACGCATTGATGCCCCGTACGTACGGGTATCTCGCGACAAGGATGGGCTTTTTAATTTCGAGACGCTGGCAGTGTTAGCCGAGGCTGAGCCCGGGAAACAGACATCCGAGAACACCGGAAAGTCTGCATCAGCCGCCCTTCCCCTGGCCATCACCGTGAATGAGGTGACTGTTGATAATGCGCAATTCGTTGTCCGCGATGCGCTCAAGGAGATTCCAGACACAGACGTAAGGGCCGACCTCAAGGTCTCTTTAGATCTCGGCCGTGATCTGGCATCGCTGCGATATCGAGGAAATCTGCGTTTTGACGCAGATGCCGAATATGGAGGACTCAGGCCCCATGTTTTTGGAAAGAGCGATTTTGATCAGGACCGGCTAGGCTACACAGTGGACGTCAGCCTGGAAAAGGAGGAGGTCCGATTAAGCGGAGAGGTAAAAAATTATGCAAAGGTGCCTGACATCCGGTTGGATGTAGTAAGCGATACCATTAACATCGACCATCTCCTTGCCCTTGCAGCAGGTCTGCCTGCGGCATCTCAAAAGGGTGGAAAAGGGACTTCTAAAGACGTAAAAACTACTTCGCCCGCTGCCCCCGGAGCAGCGTTGCCTCCTGGCTTCAAGGCTGCAGGAGAGATCAGAATTGGTCAGACCCTGTACAAAGGGCTTGTAGTGAAGGATTTCTTGCTACAATACGGCCTTGATAAAGGCATCTTAACTGTGAAAGATTTCTCCACCAAGGTGGCTGACGGACAGGTGCGCAGCAAAATAAAAGCGGATCTTAATAAGCCCGGCCTGGCATACGATGGACAGTTGGATGTGGAATCCGTTAATGTCGAGGGGTTGCTGGCATCTCTGGCACCCAAGGTCAAGGGCATGATCTCCGGTGCATTCCAGTCCCATTTAACCTTTTCCGGAGCCGGTATTGAATGGCCCAAGCTCGGCGATGCCCTAATTGTTGACGGCACATACGGCCTTCATGACGGGCGGGTTAGTAATACTCCTGTTACCTTGGCAGTAGCCAAACTACTTGGGCTTGATGAACTTAACAACATGTCCTTTGAAGATCTTGATGGTTCACTCCATATTATCAAGGGACAGGTGGCTCTTAAGACCCGGATGACCGGCAAGGATGTCAATGCCAAAGCCAAGGGGACCGTTGGCCTTGACGGCAAGCTGGATCTGCCGGTCAGCCTGCGTTTTTCTCCGGAGTTGAGTGAAAAGCTCAAAAAGCGCGTTTCAGTGGCCAAATATCTTGTTAACGAAACGGGTGAGGTAGATATCCGCCTCAAACTTGCCGGCACCGTGACACGTCCATACCCCACCCTGGATACAGCAGGGGTGCAGGAACAGGTAAAAGAGACCGTTCGCAAAAAGGCCATAGAGGAACTAGGAAAGGCCCTTTCAGGGGAAAAGAAGGCCAAGGAAGGGAATAATGATTCCAAACAGGATACAGCAGATGAATTAATAAAGGGCATCTTTGGACAATGAAACTCCCTATTGCCCTATAAATACAGCGCATTGCATATTGGTTTTTTCTGACAGGATGAAAAGGATTTACATGATTTTCATCTATTCTGATTATCCAGTTGATCCTGTCAAAAAGGTGGCAGAAAATCGCTTCAGGGATTAGGGGGATACTTTGTCTTTTTTGTGTAGTTTCCTATTCTATCTGCACTTTCCGTCTCTGCCAACATCAGTTTTCATCCAGCACTTTCCTGATGGTCTCAGCTATCTCACGCCTGACAACAGGCTTCATGAGAAACGCCTTGATTCCCATGGTCTTGGCACGCTCTTTACTGATACGTTCGCTGAATCCGGTGCAGAGTATGACCGGAATATCGGGACGGATCTTCATGAGCTCTCCAGCTAACTTATCACCTGTCATATTCGGCATGGTCATATCGGTAATTACCAGGTCGAATTTGTCAGACCTTACACGGAATAACTCAAGTGCCTCGATACTGCTTGTTCTGGTCACTACTTCATAGCCTAAGTGCTCGAGCATCTCCTTGCCCATTTCCATCAGAGCGAGGTTATCATCAATGAAAAGGATGCATTCATGGCCGGTAGGAATGGGTTCTTCCGCTTCGGGTTCCGATATTTCTTCAATAGGTTCAATTATGGGAAGATAGACATGGAAAGTGCTTCCCTTTCCAGGCTCGGTTTCTAACGTGATCGCTCCACCATGGTTTTTCACTATACCATCACACACAGAAAGACCCAGGCCCGTGCCCTCATCCACTTCCTTCGTGGTGAAATAGGGGTCAAAGATCCGGTCTATTAATTTAGGCTCTATACCTTGCCCTGTGTCACTTACGCTCAACCTGAGATAGCTGCCCGGCGCTAGATCCAGATACTGGCTTACCGCATCTTTATCGAGCTCTATGCCTTTAAGGTTTACCTCCAGAGTGCCGCCCTTTTCTTCCATAGCATGGGCCGCGTTGGTACAAAGATTGAGCAGCACCTGGCTTATTTGGGTAGCATCAGCCAGCACAGTATCTGACTCAGCAGAAATATGCTGGTCAATGCGAATGGTGGCTGGAATGGAAGATCGCAAAAATTTTATAGATTCCTTGATAATGGGCCCGAGCTCTACCGGTTTTCGCTCTTCTTTTGTCTCGCGGCTAAAGGCGAGAATTTGCTTCACCACATCCTTTGCTCGTAAGCAGGCTTTGCGTACCTCTTTCAAATTGTGCCGAGCTTTATGCCACTCGGGGACTTCATACATGGCTAATTCCGTATTACCCACAATGATGGAAAGGATATTGTTAAAATCATGGGCAATGCCGCCAGACATGGTGCCGAGAGCCTCCATTTTATGTGCTTGTCGGAGCTGGGATTCAAGTTTCTTTTTTTCAGTGATGTCCTCCACTATCTCTAAGAATCCTGTCACTGTGCCATTCCGCCCGAAGGTTGGAAACGCATGAATATTCATATCAAAACAAGTGCCATCATCTCTTACATCTTCAGCCTCAAATTCTGCAGGCCGACCACTAGCCATCGCCTGGACTCCAGGGCAATGCGAACAAACGGCCTCCCGTTTTTGAAATTCGCGGAAACATTTTTTGCCGACAAACTCACTGGCAGGTTTATTAAATAGCTTGCCATGTGCGGTGTTCGTCATGATAATATTGTAGTCGGAATCTATAAGTGTAATACCAAGATCAATGTTCTCCAAAAGAGATCGATAGCGGGCCTCACTTTGCCGCACCGCCTCTTCCGCCCGCTTGCGGTTGGTGATGTCTCTCACTGTCGCTTGTAAGAGTTCCTCGCCTTCTATTTCGACCTTGGTTAACAAGACAGTGGCAGGGAATTCCTCTCCGCTTATTCTCTTGTGGGTCCAATAAAAAAAATTGCTACCAGTCCTCATTGCCTTTTCTATCATCTTGTGGGCTTTAAGCGAAGAAAGCTGCCCATCGGGCTGATATTCTGGAGAAACCTGCCAGGGACCCTTAGAAAGAAATTCCTGTTCTTCTTTTGCCCCAAACATCGCGATTGTGGAAGGGTTGCCTGCTGTAAATTTCCAGGTGGGAGGTGCCAACATCATAATTGCATCTCTTGAAGACTCGAACAAGATCTTGTATTTTCCCTCCGCCCGCTTGCGATCGGTGATGTCGGAAAGAATGCCGTCAGCGAATTTTACGCCATTTTTCTCAAGAGTGCCTGTTGACTTATCATGAACCCAAATCCATTTGCCATCTTTTCTTTGTATTCTGTACTCAACGTCAAGCCGAGTTCCCTCCGTAAATAATTTTTCGAATGATTTTTTTACTTTATCAACATCATCAGAATGGATTCTTCCAAACCAGAGTTTATCGCCAGCCTTATATATTTCCTCATGGCTGTACCCATAGACTTTTTCTATATTAGGACTTATGAATGTTGTATTTCCATTAATGTCTGTTCTCCAAGTGATGTCAGGAATGTTTGTTATCAACGATCGGTATTTCTCCTCGCTCTCCCACAGCGCTTCCTCGGACCGCTTGTGGTCAGTGATCTCCAGTTTAACCTCGACCACGCCCGCAATATCGCCATTTGCATCTCGAACTGGATAGCCTCGTACGAACCAAACTCGCCCATCTGGGGTAGTTATTTCTGCTTCTTGTGTTTGACCTGTTTCACGAGTTTTCACAACAGGGCAGCCCGGACAGGGTTCGCTGCGTTGCTGCCAGGCCTCGTAGCAATGACGTCCCACAAATTCCTCAGGAGTCAAGTAAACTGATCCACACGCCATTCTGTTTCCCCATAACATCCTATGTTCCAAGTCCTGATACAGCACAACCTCCAATATGCTGTCCAGAATGGCCTTTTTCTCCTGTTCGCTGTTTCTCAGATCGTCATGTGCCCGCTTGAGATCGGCAATTTTTTGTTCTTCAATTTGAAAGAGATCCCAAAAGACACGGGCACCAACATGGTCCATCACTCGGACGTGATCTGGTTTGGTTCGCGAGATTTCATCGGCCACCTCTTTGTGGCCTGTTAGCTCAATAATCATGTTGAGATCTTTGAGATTGTAAAAATCCCGGTAATCCCTTGTTACATAAATCCCGCTCTTCTTGGCGAACCGATAGCCCACAGACTCGGGATTTTTATAGGCTACCCCAATTAGCTTCATCTGGAGCTGGCTGAGCCTTTTGCCAAGTATCAAATCCATGATCGCCTTGCACCCAAGGCCGTCACCCACAATTGCTACATTAAGTGCTTGAGCTTCTCTCATAGTTCAATACCTTTCCGACGGAGTTGGAATAGAGCGTTATCGTTCATATTGGGAAATTCTTTTCAATTGACCCCAAAAACAAAAAAGCCCCAAGCACTCGTATTATTAATACGATGCATGGAGCCTTTGTGAGTCCCATAGGGTTTCCCCTTTGAAATTTATTTTTTTGAAGATAGTATATGCTGATTAAGAAGGAAATGTATACTACGCTAACAGGAATCGTCAAGTTAGAGCCGCGACGCCGACTCTTTTCCCGTCCAAACGTTTTTTAAAGACCGACCTTACCGAATTTACCTCATGGAGATAATAGATAATCAGCAAGAATGGCTTCTCTTCCAATTTATACATAAACCTCTTTCGCGACGGAAGGAGATCGATGCGAGAAACCTTCTTTGAACCTGCAGCAAAAACATCTACTTCATGGTGTTAAAGATCCACAGTTACTTTTTCGATGGGAAATATTTCAAAAGGCTTTACATCGTTGGCAGGAAATCGTTTCAGGGATTAGGGAGATACCTTGTCTTTAGGTTCGGCAAACAATTTCCGATAATTAAGATAGTAAATTGTCTCCCTTTTTGTGCCACTGATTGAGGTTGCACTGGTTTTTTATGACACCAAGATATCAGTAAAGGTGGGCTTGTTTTCCAGTTTATGGAAAATGGTGAACAAATAAGAGGCTCGATGGAGATCGAAATATTTTTTACGGTTGGTGGTTTTTATTTAAAATGTGAAAGGTTTTATAGAGTCTTTAAATGGAACAGGAATACATTCTTGCAAGAAAATCGCTATTGAATTTTTATAAAGATGTTCCCCTTTATTATTGTACTAAAGATAAAAAGTTTGTTTTGTACAAATCATCGGGGATAACATTATTTGATATGCGGATCGAAGAAGGGTTATGCCCTGACAAGCTGTATATTAAGCATGATGATAAAATAAGAGGCATTCAGGAAGTCCAAAAAGTTTTTAATCAGCAGCTAGAGAAAGATGTTCGATCCGATAATCCGGAAAAAGTTAAAGAGACCCTCTTAAATATAATGGAAGAAACACTCACAGAACCAAAAAGTGGTAGTCTTGAAGGTATGTCAGAGACAATGAATATTATAGTATGCGAATATGCAGAACACTATGATGTAATTAAAAATTTGCTGGATGTAACAAGCAAGGATTATACAACTACTTTACATTCAATTAATGTGATGTCCCTTGCCATTGGTTATTCTTTCTATATTAATTATTCCTTGACTCAAAAAAAGATATTGGGTTTAAGTGCGCTGCTGCATGATGTTGGAAAAACAAAAACAAATACTAAACTGCTTACGATGACAGAAAAATTAACCGAAGAAGAATTCAAAGAAATGAAACTACATACAACCAATGGCTATACTATCTTAAATAATTGCAAATTTAACAATAAAGAGATTAAATTTACGGCGTTACATCATCATGAAAGACTGGATGGAAGCGGTTATCCTTATGGAATGACAAAAATATCAGAAACAGCTCAAATAATAGGCTTGATTGATTGTTATGAAGCTCTTACAAATGATGACAGGCCATATAGAAGTGCCGTAGATGCACTGAAAGCATTAACGTTAATTAAAAAAGATGTTGAAGCAGGTAGGTTCGATAAAAAAATCTTTGAAAATTTTGTTTATAGCTTGCTATAGATTTAAATTATTTAAGGGCGTCTCTGGTTGGAGTAGCAAGGAATAGATGTTGCCTTATCGCGATTTGAAATGGGAAAGCCAGGTATCAGATATTGGGAAGATACCTTGTCTTTATCCTCGGCTGGCAATTCCCGATAATTGAAATCGTAAATTGTCCCCCTCTTTGTGTCACTGATTGAGCTGGCACTGATTTTTCATCACACATTGAGAATTTCTTGACCTGCATCTTCCAATAGTGCTATACAAATTAGTGTGTGGTGCTTGGGAGTGCCGTTTCAGCCCAAATCGCAAAAAGCGATTTCCTGTCAGCTCAGCTGAGATGAAAAAATAATGAGATTAACTAATTTTCATGCACAGAGGGGGGGCGATGTCTAAGTACTTTTTCTTAACACTGTTAATATTATCATTATGGTCAGCCGTTGGGTTCTCACAGGTAATGCCTTGCCCTGATGGGCAAAATTACTACCCGTACACTCCTGTAGCCGAACCTCTTTTGAGCGATCAGCCCTCATCAGCAAAACCGGTGGGCGTAGGCACGGTGGCCACCGGTGGCCAGCAATTGAGGCTCCACATCTCACTCTATGGCTTTTCAGCCCCGGTTGATATCTATTTTGGGCTTTACGCCCCGGTCATCTCCCCTTCCATGTGGATCTTACAACCAGACGGAGAGTCGCTGAAGCCAGCGGAAACAGACTTCAACCCCTGGAAAAGTTCTGTAACAGGGGCTGTTGACCAATACCTGCTCGGAGAGATAGCAGTAGATTTTTTGCCTGCTGGCAGATACACCTTTTACCTCCTTGCAACTGCGCCACCTGGTGCACCCAGCTTTTATTATTTTTGGTCGACCTGGGTGGAAATCTCCGAATCCGGCCTTGCCTGGACCTGTTGTCCTGAACATGGAATTGGGACCCTGTACGTACATATAGACGAAGGGAGTTTATGGCCATACTCTACTGTCCATACAGCGGAGATAGGTATGCCCTTCCATGTAGACTGTGACAACCCAGTTGCATCAGGACAATATAATATCATAGGTGAGGGGGGCGGCTCTGCCAAAAAGACCGGAACATTGTTATTTCCTTGCCCGATAACAGTGGATGGCATGTTATATGTCCAAAATTTGCGCGGTACTTTTTCAGTGGATCAACAAGGAAATGGAAGTTTTAATTTTCTTTACGATATAAATGATCCTGATACACGGACCGATTGCCACGGGATGACATTGACTGGAACCGAAGATGAATGGTGGGGAAGTCAGCTTATGCTACCTGCCCAAAATGGGGCAGAAACTAGTACCGGAATCCTATCCCACAGTCTTTGGCTTTGGGCCACTGATTGTGAATGAAAGATGCCGGTGAACTAGCCTGAGTTTCCTATCAGCTATTTTAATGACGCGATTTACCTCTATGTTTTTTTACAAAAACAAGGAGTAAAAAGTGCAGGATGAAATAAAGGCCGTACAAAAACTAGTCGACATAATTATTGATTTCTTCGTCAATTATAGTTTCCAGGTAGTCGGT
>JAFDDO010000096.1 GCA_019310825.1 Deltaproteobacteria bacterium
CCTGATAGGAGGTCTTGCATACTCCTTTGGTTTCCACAAAAAGCCGCCTGAAGACTACACTCAAAAAATATGACCTGTGCGATACATTTCATATTTTACAACTCTTCCGTCCAGACCAGCATTTTTTATCGGGTTTTCCCCAGGTCGGTTTAAGACCGATTTTTTTATCATTTCCCGGTTGCCGAAATAGATGTAGCTCTGTGATCCTTGGCAGTCGAGGAATGAACGATTACAATAATTGCCATGACTTCGATAGCTAAACCTCCCCTTGTAGAGATCCGAAATCTCACGAAGCGATTCGGAGACAGGGTGGCGGTTAAGAATTTTGACCTCTGCATATACCCCGGAGAGTGTCTTGGGCTGCTCGGCCCTAATGGGGCTGGAAAGACTACCACCATATATATGCTTCTTGGCCTTGTCCGGTCCACCTCAGGTGAAATCAGTATCTTTGGTGAATCTATCCCTGCACGGCTGAAAAAAGTAAAATTGAGAATAGGTGTGGCACCCCAGGCAGACAACCTGGATCCGGATCTGACTGTATTTGAAAACCTTCTTGTCTACGCCACATATTTTGGAATAGACCGTTCTACAGCCAGAAAGCGAGCAGACGATCTCCTCGGATTTTTTGCCTTGAAAAATCGAAGTGATGAGATCATTCAACATCTTTCAGGTGGTCAGCGAAGGCGCCTTCTTTTGTCAAGGGCTTTGATAAATGAGCCGGAGTTGCTAATCCTTGATGAGCCCACTATAGGCCTTGATCCTCAGGCCAGACATATGATATGGGAGCGGCTTGAGGACCTTAGATCCAAGGGTACTACTATGCTCCTTACCAGCCATTATATGGAGGAGGTATCTCGCCTTACCAACAGGGTGTTGATAATGGATGAAGGGAAAATAGTTGCACAGGGGAATCCCGTAGAAATGGTGGCAAATATGATAGGATCGGAAGTGATTGAGGTGGCAGACAGTCCGGAAAAGCTTGATGCTCTGGAAAAAACCCTCCGCTCCTGCAAGGTGGATATCGAGAGGGTAGCAGACAGGCTCTTCATAGATGTCCATGAACCATGCACTGAGCTTGATACCTTGGCCATTTCCCTTCGTCATGTCAGTAAACGGCCGCCAAATCTGGAAGATCTGTTTTTAAAGCTGACAGGAAGGACTTTGAGAGAAAACTGATGTGGCTGCTTTTTTATAAAGTGTGGCTGAGAAATGCCAGGGTATGGCGAAAGCACGTGTGGGCCAGCTTGATAGGAAACCTGGGCCAGCCATTCCTCTTTCTGTTGGCAATGGGTTTCGGCCTTGGAAGACAAATCCCTCAGATAGAAGGAGTTACCTATCTCCAGTTCATAGGTCCGGGCCTGGTAGCTTCAGCAGTCATGTACAGCTCTTCTTTTGAGACTATGTATGGTTCTTACACTAGACTTACTACCCTGAGGACCTACGAGGCCATCCTCATGACTCCTGTGAGCGTTGAGGAACTTGCGCTGGGAGAGATTGTCTGGGCGTCAACCAAGGGCATCATTTCAGGACTCATAATGCTTGCAACCCTCCCGCTTTTTGGCCTGATTCCCTCTCCGTGGATATTGGTCCTTATACCTATGCTCTTTTTGGAAGGGGTCCTGTTCGCATCCATGGGGCTCATAATGACTGCCATAGCCAGCGATTACGAATTCTTCAATTATTTTACTTCACTCTTCATAACGCCGCTGTTCCTGTTTTCAGGCATATTTTTTTCCATAAGTGCCATGAATCCGGTTATACAGAAAATTTCATTAGCCTTGCCCTTAACTCATGCGGTCAACCTTTCACGTATGCTCTGTTACGGTCAGATCGGGCCTGATTGGCCTATTCATGCGCTGGTCTTAGTAATTCTATCCGTTTTCTGTGCCTGGGTCGCCATTGTGCTCATCAGGCGGAGGCTCATACTGTGAGACTACAGTATACACTTAAGGGTATAGAGGCCACTAATGTCCTGGGAAATTGTCTGTCAATGGTGCTTGAACCGGGGGACCTCTTCCTTTTGTCAGGGGACCTGGGAGCTGGGAAAACAAGTCTGGCCAAGGCAATAGCCTCCGGCCTTGGAATAGAGGAAAGAGAGGTGACAAGTCCTTCTTTTACCATAATCCACGAGCATATGAACGGTCGCTTGCCTTTAATTCATGTGGACCTGTACCGGCTTGGTCCCCATGCAGACATCACAGAGATCGGGCTTGAAGACTATTTAGATGGAGAAAACATAGTAATCATCGAATGGGCCGAGTATCTGAAGGACACGTTGGTAGAAACGGCGCTTAAAATAGACTTGAGTTTTGTTGATGAACAGAGCAGGGAAGTTTGCATGACCGGCAAGACAGGGATTTGGCGCGAAAGACTTTTAGTGGTTGATGATTGCATGAAAGCCTACAATGAACGATTGAATCGCAAAGAGTGACTCTGCTCAAATAAAATTCAACTGGTCCAACCTGTAAATACGCCTACTCACCAAACAATAAACACATCAGATTTTGGGTCACCCCTTCATCATCTCAGCCACAGAGGGAAATTTGGTAAGATCCGTATGGGGAAGAAAAAGGGCCCCGGTTAGCTGGTTCATAAAATCTTTGCGCACATTCATCTCGAGATAAGTTATCTTGTCGCAGATTTCCTCCACCTCTTTTCTGGCTTTTCTCCACGTGAGGGCCTCAATCGCCCCGTTACCTGCGGCATTTCCCAGACCCTTGAAACGCTCAAGAGGCACATCAGGCAGCATCCCAATTATTATGGCCTTTTTGGGGTCTATGTAATTGCCAAAGGCCCCTGCAACATAAAACTTCTCTATATCCTCAAAACCGATCCCGACGCTCTGGATTACCACGTTCAGTATGGTGTACATGGCCCCCTTTGAACGAATCAGGTTTTTTATGTCGCTTTGGCTGATATAGACCGGGTCTCCATGGCCGGTTTCATCGGAACCTGCCACAACGTAGACCCACTCACCACCTATCTGTTGCATCCTGGCGCTATCCCGATCCACCACAAGCTTTCCGGTTGGGTCCACCAGTCCTGCCACAAACATGGCTGCCAGGAGATCTATAATTCCTGAACCGCATAATCCCTCAGGAGCCTTGCTATCTTTAGTGTGAAATTTGACAGCCAAGTTGTTTCGGTCTATGCCCACCCGGTCTATGGCCCCTGGCTGTGCCCTCATACCACAGGAGAGAATCCCTCCCTCAAGTGCCGGACCGGCCGCTCCTGCACAGGCCACAAGCCAGTCTCTGTTCCCCAGCACTACCTCTGCATTGGTGCCGATATCCACGAGCATGGAGATCTCCTCCTTGAGGTGCATGCCTGAGGTCAGTATGCCTGCCAGAAGATCGCCGCCAAAGTAACTCCCCACGTTTGGAAAACAATAAAGCCAGGCCTGAGGGTGAACATGTATTCCTATTTCCCGAGGCCGGATCAGATCAAAGCGGTTAACCACTGGAATGTATGGTTCCTTACAGATATGGCCTGGATCAAGGCCTAAAAAAAAGTGGCACATAGTGGTGTTGCCGGCCAATGCAATAAAGCATATGTCCTCCCGGCTCATGCCATATCCCGCCACAATTTCCTGTATAGAGGAGTTAAAAAGGCCGGCGACTTCAGACTGCAGTGTGTTCAAGCCATTGTCTTGCCCTGCAAAGAGGATTCTTTCCAGGATATCCTCACCGTGAACCCTTTGCGGATTGGTTTTTGATAAAGTAGCAACGATCTTGCCTGAACCAAGGTCCACCAGGTAAAAGACCACGGTCGTGCTTCCAAGGTCTACAGCCAGTCCGTAGGACCGCAGAGATCTGCTTCCATCGCTGATCTGGACGATTTCCCAACCGGAAGGCCCATCCAGCACCAATGTTTGTACCTTGTAGTCAGAGGAAGGGAGAATGTCAGGCAGGACTTTGCAGATCTTTAAGGGGAACAGGGGCGGCTGTCCCAAGATAGACTCCAGGGCTGCTCTTGCACGTGACTTGTGACTGCGGTTGTCGCTAAGAGACGGACCGGGGAGATCCAGACTGATTGTGCGAGCTACAGGGTCAAAATGGTGCATTCTAAATTTGAAAAAGCATAGGCGCTCACAGGTTATATTGAAAGATGAACGTCGAACATCGAACGTTCAACGTCGAATAAAAGACTAATATCCAATACCGAACATTCAAGGCCATTTCTGTTTCTTCATCTTTTCACATTCAACATTCGATGTTGGACGTTCGATGTTCGATGTTCATCTTTTTCAGCACTTCATCTTTTCCCATTCAACATTTAAAAACCTACTGCCGATCTTTTCCCTGCTCGGTCTGGTTTGGAGTCACATCGATAATAAGAGAGCTTGCGTCCAGATTACTATCGGCCTCACTACGCCTGGCATATTCCTTCTCAAACTGGCGCATGACTTTGCGAACACGCCATGCCATATAGAAGGCTGCAATGGAAAAGACTACTACAGCACCCAAAAACAGCGGCAGAGCCACAAAAAAGGCGGCTACGGCAAGCAGTCCCAACCCGATCAGGGTCAGTGGAGAAATATTGGTTGATTTATAGTACATTCTGCGTTGTGTCATTTTAGTCCTCATTAGTTTCCGTATTGAATTATTTTCCCATTCAACATTCGATGCTGGACGTTCGATGTTCGATGTTCATCTTTTTTTGACCTCTGCACCCTGAATCCGTAAAGGGTTACAATCAGTCTTTATTTATATAGCGAGTGAGTTCCCGGTCTATCTGTTCAGGATCTCCAGTGTTGTAGTTAAGGATATTCTTCAACAATAAAAAGGAGTCGAGATCCATCTCTGTAAACTTGATTCCCATTCCTTCTTCATCCGTGCGGACTACAAGCCCTTTTAAAAAAAGCACGAGCTTCGAACCGTTATCTGTAAGATGTAGTTCCACCTCACAAATAGTGCCGACAGAAAACTTGATATCACTATAACAGTAAATTCCTTTTAAACTGATATCTCTCGTTTGATCGCAGCGTATCTCCTTTGCCCCCTGTTTTAGAGACCACAGGCACGCTACGGCATTAAATGGGACCCGAATATATTTGCGCTGCTCATTCTCTATTACCATAATAATATCTCCTCAAGATCCTTCCACCATGGACCTGATTTTAAGACGCAGGCCCTGAAGTCTGATGAATCCCTCGGCATCTGCCTGGCTGTAAACATCGTCTTCCTCGAATGTAGCAAACTCCGGACGGTATAGTGATTTCTCCGCCTTTCTTCCCACAACCTGACAGTTTCCTTTATATATCTTGAGTCGAACTCTTCCACTAACATTAGCCTGGGACTCGTCTATGAGCCTTTGAATCAGTTCACGTTCGGGTGAAAACCAAAAACCGTAATAAATAAGCTCTGAATAACGGGAGACCAGGCTATCCCGCAAGTGCATAACCTCCCTGTCCAAAGTTATGGACTCAAGGGCCATATGGGCTATACGAAGAATAGAACCGCCTGGCGTCTCATAGACCCCTCTTGATTTCATCCCGACAAAACGGTTCTCAACCAGATCCACCCGTCCAATCCCGTTATCAGCACCTATAAGGTTCAGTCTTGACAAGAATTCTGCTGCGGAAAGACGCTCACCGTCGAGGGCCACCGGGTCTCCCTGCTCAAAATCGATCTCAACATAAGATGGTTCATCAGGGGCGTTTTCAGGGCTTTTTGTCCACATAAACATGTCTTCATGTGGTTCTGCCCATGGGTCTTCCAGGATTCCACCCTCATAACTTATGTGTAGTAGGTTTGCATCCATACTGTAAGGCTTTGCCTTTGTGACCGGCACTGGTATGCTATGGGACTTGGCAAAGTCTACGAGCTTATGCCTGGAATTGAGATCCCATATGCGCCAGGGAGCTATGATCTTGAGCTCAGGAGCAAGGGCCATAAAGGAGAGTTCAAAACGGACCTGGTCGTTTCCCTTGCCAGTGGCACCGTGGCTGACTGCATCAGCCCCGACTTCCCTGGCAACACGTACATGTTCCCTTGCAATGAGCGGCCTTGCGATCGACGTACCCAGCAAATAGGCACCCTCATAAATGGCATTTGCCCTGAACATGGGAAAGACAAAATCCTGAACAAACTCCTCTTTGAGGTCCCTTATCACTACCTCTGAGGCCCCTGTATCCAGGGCTTTCTGCTTAACAGCTTTCCAATCCTCTTCCTGGCCTATATCTGCGGAATAGGCCACCACAGGGCAGTTATAGATCTCTTGTAGCCACTTGAGAATGACAGATGTGTCGAGTCCGCCTGAGTAGGCAAGGACTATTTTGTTTATTTTTTGTTTCGGCATATAGGAATTCACCTGGCCTTAATTTAGGTAGTTAGGTAGAAGGTGGAAGGCTGAAGGCTGAAGGCTGAAGGCTGAAGTGATCTAACCACCTTCAGTCTACACACCTAGTTTTATGTAATCGCGCACGATCTTTCCCTAAAAGCCTTCTAACTTCAGTCTATTCACTCAGGTAGTTAGGTGGAAGGCTGAAGGTTGAAGGCTGAAGTAATCTAACAGTCTTCAGTCTTCAGTCTAAACACCTGACTTTATGTAATCGTTTACAATTTGTCCCTAAAAGCCTTCCACCTTCTACCTTCAGCCTTCTACCTTCTACCTATCCACCTAAGTATTTATAAACCAATCTAACAAAGAACGTATTTTTTACAATGGAGTAAGAATTCTCTACATCGTCCACCCCAACAGGCAATAAACCGTTCACATCCCAACCTTGACCCTGTATTTCACCTTCACCTCGCCGTCATTGGGGACCGTCACATCGAACCTTATTGTAAAGGCATCCACCTTCTTATAAGGGTAATTGTTGCTAATTACCTCCCAGTTCCCAAACAATGGTTCCACTATGCCCACGGTAATATCTTCTTCTTTATGGTTTTTAAGTGTTATCTCCCACTCAGATTCATGAAGCCTTGTGGTGATCTGCCTGTAGTCTGTCTGTATCCTCTCTGCTACCACATCGAATGTCTCACCGACTTTCAGCCTCACTTCCTCATCCTTTGGAGTATGTTCTATTTTGTCTTCGCCTATAAACTGAAGGCTTTTATCAATATCTTGCTTGTACAAGCGCATAATCCCTGCGGGTAGAGGCATGCCAAGACTATTGTCTTGTGAATTCTTGAATTTAACATAGACATTCACCTTCTGTTTTGGGTTTTGGTCCCTGTAACGCCTGGTAAAATAGCCTTTCATCCCGTAGACAAGCAGCTCCTTCTGAATCTGCGCACCGATGGCTTCAAACAAACTGACCTGTTTTTTCTGGTTGTCCTTTATTGTAGTTTTCCTCTGCAAGTCATATATATGATATTCAAAGAAGGGCTTTTCCTCAAATTGCTGGACCCCGGCTTCTTTTCTCGCCGCCATGGCATAGACCCTGTATTCGGGCCTTCTCTCCTCGATCTGATGAACTTCACCTGCTACCAGTTTTAGAGTGGCATTCTTGTAAGTTGCACCACTTCTGTTGTCCAGGCTTACCCAACCGGATATATCCGCAGATGTGTCGGCCCTATTCAAGACAACAATGTAATCTGCCTTCCAGTTAATATTCTTGGTAAGATAAGAGACTTCCAGTTCGTGGGGCTTTTTGCTATTATTGTCATAAAGCCACGTGAGAGTCGGTTTTGCTATGAGGTTTTCAGGTATTTCGGGAAGAACCTTGTAACCGGGATGGCCCAGATATATCTCATCGTTTATCTTATAGATCTGCCCCTTGTTATTGCTTAACAAAGTCGCCTCCACGACTTCCTCTCTGTCCTGGAACTCATTCCAATTCATTAACTTTATCTTTTTCCCTACATACTTATCAAGGAGCTTATTGGCATTCATAAGATCATATTCGTAATTCTGTTCAAGCACGCTGAAGTCATCCGGGCTATTAAGTGACTTTGCGTGAACGGTTACAGGCATGATATGGGAGGCAACATCCATGAAT
>JAFDDO010000235.1 GCA_019310825.1 Deltaproteobacteria bacterium
GAGGCCAACACCTCCGCCTACGGTCATCCGGAACTTACCGAAGTGAACATTGGTGTCGGCAATAATCCGGGAATCCTGATCAGCGGCCATGATCTGAAAGATATGGAAGAACTGCTCAAGCAGACCGAAGCCATGGGTGTAGACGTGTACACCCACGGGGAAATGCTCCCGGCCAATTGCTATCCGGCTTTCAAGAAGTACGATCATTTTGTGGGCAACTACGGCGGCTCATGGTGGCGCCAGAACAAGGAGTTCGAGTCCTTCAACGGGCCGATCCTGCTGACTACCAATTGTCTCGTTCCATTAAGAAAGGACAATACATACTTGAACCGCCTGTTTACGACAAGTGTGGTCGGCTATGCCGGCGCAAAGCATATTCCCGACAGAGCGAAAGGCGGGGTGAAGGATTTTTCCGAAATTATTGAACTGGCCAAAAAATGCGAGCCGCCAACCGAAATTGAAACTGGCAAGATTGTCGGGGGTTTCGCCCACAATCAGGTTCTTGCCCTTGCCGACAAGGTAGTCGAAGCAGTCAAATCCGGGGCTATCAAACGCTTTGTCGTCATGGCTGGCTGTGATGGCCGTCAGAAGGCCAGAAGCTACTATACGGAAGTGGCCGAAACGCTGCCCAAAGATACGGTGATTCTTACGGCCGGATGCGCGAAATACCGTTACAATAAACTTGACCTCGGTGACATTGGTGGTATCCCCCGCGTGCTCGACGCGGGCCAGTGCAACGATTCCTATTCCCTTGTGGTGATCGCCCTGAAACTGAAAGAGGTTTTCGGCCTTGAAGATATCAATGAACTGCCGATCTCATACGACATTGCCTGGTACGAGCAAAAAGCGGTGACGGTCCTGCTGGCCCTTCTTTTTCTCGGCGTCAAAGGCATCCGCCTGGGGCCAACCCTGCCGGCATTTCTTTCCCCGGCGGTGGTCAAGGTCCTCGTGGAAAAATTCGACATCAAGCCGATCGGCACGGTTCAGGATGATATCGAGGCGATGATGGCCGGGAAATAACGCTGCAGGCGTTAGCCGCTCTACTGCTCGGAGCAGATAATAGTCGTCATTCCAGGTCCTTCGGCTTCGCTCAGGATGACAAAAGTGTGAAGCACTTTATGCTCCCAGTAGTGACAAAACAGGTGTTGCATGGAGGAAAGCAAGATTTCATATCATGAGTCGGTCCGCAAGCGGGACGTAAAATAGCCTGAACATCTTAACTTTCGCGATCGAAAGGAGTGCCGTCATGAAAGCAAGAAGAATTAAAGACCGCATTTACTGGATGGGTTCCCTGGATTGGGACAGACGTCTATTCGACTCTCTCGTCCCACTGCCGGACGGGACCAGCTATAACGCATATCTCATTGAAGGGAACGAGAAGACTGTTTTGCTGGATTCAGTTGATCCTTCCATGGCTGATGAACTCCTGTCGCAGCTTGAAAGCGGACCACTCCGGAACAATCCCGCGAGTTCTTAAAAAATACCCTGACGCCAAGTTGATATCAACCCCCAAAGCAAAGGGAATGCTTGTCGATCTTCTGAGAATACCCGAGGAATCTTTCATGACTGTCAAGGACGGTGAGACTATATCCCTCGGGGATAAGACCTTGAAGTTTATACATACTCCCTGGGTTCATTGGCCTGAAACTATGGTGACATATTTGGAAGAAGACAGGATTCTTTTCAGTTGTGATTTTTTTGGTTCCCATATTGCAACAACCGATCTCTATGTCACTGATGAAGGACGCGTTTATGAGGCGGCCAAACGTTACTATGCCGAGATCATGATGCCCTTCCGGAACGTGATAGAAAAGAACCTGGAGAAACTCGCCTCCTACGACATAGAAATGATAGCACCCAGTCATGGGCAAATATATCCTCGTCCATCATTTATTATTGACGCCTATCGTGATTGGGTACTCGGCCCTCCCCGAAACACGGTGGTCCTGCCTTACGTATCCATGCACGAAAGCACCAAGCGGATGGTCGACCATTTTGTTTCGGCCCTTGTGGAGGAAAGTGTCAGGGTCGAACAGTTCAACCTGGCCGTAACCGACATAGGCAAACTGGCCATGGCCCTGGTTGACGCGGCCACAATCGTTGTCGGCACTCCCACAGTCCTGGCAGGCCCTCATCCTTACGCTGCCTATAGCGTGTTTCTGGCAAATGCCCTGCGACCCAAAACAAAACTCCTTTCCATTATCGGCTCCTATGGATGGGGTGGGAAGACCGTGGAAACACTTGCGGGAATGATTCCCAATCTCAAGGTAGAAGTCTTAGACCCCGTCCTTTGTCAAGGGGTGCCATCAGAGGATGATTTTAAGGCATTGAGTGACCTGGCTGTCACTATTGCAGAAAAACACAAAGAGTACAATTTTACTTGACATAAGACTTACTACTCGGAGCAGATAATAGTCGTCATTCTGAGTGCAGCGAAGAATCTCAAATTTGAGACTAATAGTTCCATAGAGAGTTAGAGGTGTGGTAATGAAAAAGATTGTCTTATTCGCTTTTAACGGCGATTTCATGTGCTTTATTCATGTCCTATTAAACGCGTTGGACATGCAAGAAAAGGGCTATGAAGTCAAGATCATCATCGAAGGATCTGCCACGAAATTGGTACCTGATCTGGCAAAAGAAGGAAACCCGATGCATTCCCTATACCAGAAGACCAAAACGCTCGATATCATTGCAGGGGTCTGTAAGGCCTGCTCTAACAAGATGGGTACCATGGATGCCATTAAAGAAGAAGGGCTGAACCTTCTGGGTGATATGAGCGGCCATCCCAGTATGGCCCGTTACAGAGAAGACGGTTTTGAGGTGATTACGTTTTGAATCCATCTTTTCCTTTGACCACATTCAGGAACAGGCAAAAGACGCGGGAGGAGGTAGTCTTATGAAGGAATTGAAAATCGGTTGCGGCAAGCCGACAGGAGCAAAGATCGGCGAGCCGGAGAAAGAGGAAACTCAAGCACAAGTACCAGGAACCAGAAAGGAGGCAATTATGGAGACAGTTAGAGTTGGAAAAAAAGCTCCTGATTTTGAGGCCCCGGCTTATCAGAATGGGCAGTTCGGCCAAATCAAGCTTTCGGATTATTTGGGGAAATGGGTTGTGCTCTGCTTTTATCCCGGGGACTTTACCTTTGTCTGAGCTACGGAGTTGGCCGCAGTTGCGGCCAAATACAAC
>JAFDDO010000097.1 GCA_019310825.1 Deltaproteobacteria bacterium
CTCCCTTTTGATACATATCGAGCCGACCGCTGCCGGATACAACAAATTTATAATTTGCGCTATCCCGGTCGTATACGCTCTTGAGGTAATTTTTCCAGTTTGAATATTTGTGCAATTCATCAAATATTATGAGTGGGATGGAATTGTCTTTCCTTTGAACTTCTTCATAAAAGGAAGGGTTTTCAACCAGTTTTCTCTTTTCGTCAATAATGTCCCAGTTAAAATATAGTGAATTATTGAAGTCTTCGGCCAGAATCTGTGTAAATGTGGTTTTACCAGCCTGCCTTGGTCCGGCAATAAAAACCATCTGTTTATACGAGGAAAGTCTTTTCCAGATGTTTTCGTATAATCTCCTTTTCATGGCTGATGATATAAGGCTACAACCCAATATTGTCAAGACAATATTGGGTTATGGTTGAATATTGTCTATACGGCCTCTGGCAGGACTGCGATGATGTGAAAAGTGTGTAGTACATCTGTTCTTGATTTATATTTTAGAAATAGCTTATGTTACATCAAATTAACCTTGAAAACTTGTAAGCGTTCACAGGGCACCGCATCTGCTTTGTTGTCGGGCACTTGAAGTACAGGAAGTACGTCTGCGTACTCTCCGCCTCGCATCTGCAGCACCTGTAAACGTTTACAGTTCGGTGGGTTGCGGTAAAACAGAGTAACAACGTGCATGACCAGGAAAACTATGTCCCCCATAAACCATGAACTGCAACTCGCCAACGACTTTGTTCAGTACACTGGCTGCAATATTTTTCTGACGGGTAAAGCGGGGACCGGCAAAACAACCTTTCTCCATAATCTGCATAAGAACACGGCGAAGCGGATGATTATAACCGCTCCAACCGGTGTTGCGGCTATCAACGCCGGCGGGGTAACACTCCATTCTTTTTTTCAACTGCCCTTTGGCCCATTTGTACCGGGCAGCAAGACATATGAGCGCAATAAACAGCGCCAGTTCAGGTTCAGCAAAGAAAAAAAGCGGATTATACAAAGCCTTGATTTGTTGGTGATTGATGAAATAAGTATGGTACGGGCAGATTTACTCGACGCGGTGGATGCTGTTCTGCGCAGCCATCGTCGTAATAACCAGCCCTTTGGCGGGGTGCAACTGCTTGTGATCGGAGATCTGCATCAGCTCTCTCCGGTGGCAAAGCAAGATGAATGGGACCTTTTGCAGCAATATTATGAGTCGGTTTATTTTTTCAGCAGCAAAGCGCTCGGTCTTACTGAATTGCTTACCATTGAACTGAAGCATATTTATCGCCAGTCAGACGCCCGTTTTATCAAGCTCCTGAATCAGGTACGTGACAACCGGCTTGATGAATCATCCATGGCGGATCTTAATCAGCGTTACATTCAGGATTTCACACCGGGCGAAGATCAGGGCTATATTACCCTAAGTACCCACAACCGCAGCGCCGAATCAATCAATCAGACCAGACTTCAGGCCCTGCCCAAAAAAGAACACCATTTCAAAGCTGAAATTTCCGGAGATTTTTCTGAACATATCTACCCTACCCTGGCCACTCTTCTGCTTAAAGAGGGGGCACAGGTGATGTTTGTGCGCAATGATCCCTCCGCTGAAAAACTCTATTACAATGGTAAAATCGGCAAAATAACCAAAATTTCGAACAAAAAAATCAGCGTTATCTGCCCCGGCGATCACCAGGAAATCGTGGTTGAACCAATCATTTGGGAAAATATCAAATACACATTGAACGAAGAAAACATGGAAATTGAAGAGAATATAATCGGTAAATTCAAGCAATACCCCCTGAAACTCGCATGGGCCATCACCATCCACAAGAGTCAGGGACTGACTTTTGAAAAGGCCATTATTGATGCCAAAGCGGCTTTTGCCCATGGTCAAATTTATGTGGCCTTAAGCCGTTGTAAGACCATAGAGGGCATGGTGCTGAGCTCTCCCATCTCATCCAGGGGAATAAAAATGGACAAAGCAATAATGTGCTTTGACGAAGACGCTCAGCAAAATTCGCCCTCCGAAAGCCGGCTTCAGGCAGCCAAAATCAGCTACCAGCAGCAGCTATTGCTTGATTGTTTCGATTTCTCATTATTGCGCAACAGTCTTAATTATCTTGCCCGGCTTTTGCTGGGTAACGCCAGAGTAGTTCAGGTTTCAGGCGTTGAAGATATTCACCAACTGGAGAAAAAGGCTGCGGAAGATATTTTTGTTGTCAGTGAAAATTTTAAACGGCAATTACACACAATTTTTGCGGATGGCGGCTTGCCCGAGTCAGATGCAATTATTTTGGAACGGATCAGCAGAGCGTCCGCATGGTTTCAGGAAAAGTTTACCGAAATTTTTGAGGAGTCAGTGAAAAAATTGCACGTCGAAACAGACAATACCGAACTTCGCAAAAAAATTGGGAATGCCCTGAGTAATCTTAAAAAAGAAATTGCCGTAAAGGTGGCTGGAGTACAGTGCTGTGAAAAAGGATTTACACCGTCAAGTTTCCTGCGCGCTGTTTCAGCCGCTGAAATTGACTTTACCCCTGAAAAAGAAAAAAAGCGCCAGCCCCCGGCCTACACCGAATCGGACGTTGCCCATCCGGAGCTGTTCCAGACCCTGAAGGAGTGGCGTTCCCGCAAGGCCAAGGAGGAAAATGTTGCCCATTTTCAAGTTTTACATCAACAGGTATTGCTCCAGATTGTGGTATGTCTACCCGACAATACTGCTGATCTAAGGAAAATAAATGGAGTCGGCAAGAAAACCATTGAGAAATACGGTGACGAACTTGTGAAACTGGTTTTGGCCTACCGCAAAAAATACGCCATAGAGAAGGACGTACTGCCGGAGCCTAAAAAACTTCCTAAAAGAAGTACCCCGGCAAAAGATGCGGCTCCACCTTTCGGCACGAAACAGACGAGTTTCGACATGTTCAATAACGGATTAACTATTGCCCGGATTGCACAAGAAAGAGGCCTGGTACAATCTACCATTGAAGGGCATCTGAGTTTTTTTGTGGAAAAAGGCAAATTAGATATCAACAAATTGCTTTCACCTGAAAAACAACAGGCCATTAAAAAGGAGCTTGCTACAGATCACAATAATTCCCTCAGTGAAGTAAAAAATGCCCTGGGAGACGACTACTCGTATGGAGAAATCAAAATGATGTTGGCCTACCAGAAACATCTATCATCAGAATAAAATTACATTGGATAAGGGAAGTCTTCTTGTTGCAACAAAATAGCGTAAGCGTTCACAGGGTTCCAAGGCCCGTTTTACCACAACATACTGAACTGTAAGCGTTTATAGGGTGCTGCAGATGCGAGGCGGAGGGTACGCAGACGTACTTCCTGTACTTCAAGTGCCCAACAACAAAGCAGATGCGGTGCCCTGTGAACGCTTACAAAATAGTTTTATCCTGGCTATCGTCAGAAAGGCCTTTATCCTGCTGTTTCTGAATCTCTTCAAGGCCATCTATTCCAAAAAGACGGCAAGTAGCGTCTAACATCATATCGCTATCTTTTTCTTGAGCTACTTTTTTGAGAAAGACTACGGGATCGTGGATTATCTTTTGCACAATGGACCTTGTGAGGACATCCAAGGCCTTTTGCTGCTCATCATTGAGGGATTCAAGGACTTTACGGCTTCTTGAAAGTTCTTTCTGCCTAACTGCCTCGGCCTTTTCCTGGAGGTGCTGAATTACAGGCACTACATTCAGAGATTCCATCCAGGCCATGAACTTGATAACCTCGGCCCCCACCATGCGATCCGCCTTGGATGCTTCCTTCTCGCGTTCTGCCTTATTGAATTCTATAACCCCTTTCAGATCATCAATATCGTATAAATAGACATTGTCTATCTCATTGACCTTGGGATCAATGTCTCTTGGCACTGCAATATCAATAAAGAACAGGAGGCGATGACGCCTGGGACGCATAATCCGTTTCACCTGGTCTTTGCTGAGAATAATTCCAGGGGCACCGGTAGAACTTATAACTATGTCCGCATCAACCAGGGCGTCCCCTACCTCTTCCAGGGATATGGCGCTGCCTCCAAGGGATCGAGAGAGTTCTACTGCCCGGGAGAGTGTACGGTTGGCCACGACCAGCTTGTCGGCACCGCTGGCAATAAGATGCTGTGCGGCCAACTCAGCCATTTCCCCCGCACCTATCAGCATGCCGTTTTTGCCCGCAAGATCCCCAAAAATCTTTTTAGCAAGCTCGACTGCCGCATAACTGATAGAGACGGCATGGCTTGCGATCCTCGTTTCAGTCCTGACCCTCTTGGCCACGGAAAAGGCCTTGTGAAGCAGACGATTAAGGACCATGCCCGCAGTCTTAGCCTCTGAGGCCATGCGGTAAGCATCCTTCAACTGGCCGAGGATTTGGGGCTCCCCCACAACCATGGAGTCAAGGCTGGAGGCCACCCTGAAAAGGTGTCTGATGGCAGACATGCCTTCGTATTCATATAATGCTCCCTGGAGTGTGTCGGAATCCATTTTTCCCCTATCCAGCCACAGCTCTTTTATTGATTCTTTGACCTCATCCAGGCGATTTGTAGAAACCAGGACTTCTACCCTGTTACAAGTAGAAAGAAACACGACCTCTGCGCAGCAAGGAAGCTCGGCAAACAGTCTCAGCGCAGGGGTATCACTTTCGCTCAAGGAAAGGCATTCCCGCACTTCCACAGGTGCAGTGTTATGATTTACTCCCAAAAGGACTATCTGCGGTCTATTTAAGCCAAGTGGCATAGGAATGGGCACCAGAAAATAACAGACTTACTCCCAGGAAGGTAAAGACCAAAACAGCGAAACCAACTAATGTCATAATAGCAGCCTTTCGCCCCCGCCAACCCACTGTAAGTCGCTGATGGAAAAGGGCTGCATAAACAAACCAGGTAATAAGTGACCATGTTTCCTTTGGGTCCCAGCTCCAGTAAGATCCCCAGGCCTTCTCAGCCCAAATGGATCCGGTCACTATCCCAAGGGTCAGCAGGGGAAAGCCCACGGTCAAACACCGCTCGTTCATGGCATCCAAGGTCTCGAGGGACGGCAGCCTCTGGAATACAGCCCCCAGTCGCTTCTTCTTTATCTGTCTTTCCTGAAGCAAAAACATAATGGCGATACAAAAGGCCAAGGCAAAAATAGCATCTGCGAACAGGCAAATAATGGCATGAATAGGAAGCCAGATGCTCTTAAGTGCCGGAGGCAGAGGCAAAATTTCCTTTGGCTGAAAAGATGAGGCAGTCATTACAATCATGGCGAAAGGTGTCACAAAGGCCCCAAGAGATTTTAACTTGCAACGCCATTGAAACAGGAGAAAAGAGCCAACCATTGCCCAAGCCGTGAAAGATAGAGAATCGTGGAGGTTAACAAGAGGCGGATGACCTCCTGCAAGCCAACGCATTAAAACAGCCGCAGTATGAAAACCAAAACCCACGGATAAAAAGACAGTGGCAACCCGTTCCACATCTTTTCTGAGCGTAATAATGTGGATAAGAAAGCCAACCGTACTGACAAAATATATAAAAACGGTGATCTGAAAAAGGAATTTATGCATGTAGAGGTTCTATATAAAATATTCTAAATGTTGAACTGAGAGAAAATTAAAAGACAATTTATTAAGTTATACTCGCTATCTTAATTGTACTGCAAAAACCCTAAAGCAGGATTCCGCTCAAAAAGCCCGAGTTGCAAAACGCAAAATTTTCCAGGAATGAGAAGTAGTTATCGTACGTAGCAGTGACCTGTCTGCGTGCAACGCACGGGCAGGCTGGTAAATTGAAGCAACGCCTCGGATTGGGTTTTTTCAGCGGAATCATTATCTAGAATTCAAAACTATATTGGCAGCCTCCTCACCACAGAGAGAAACAGCCCATTTCTCTACCCTGTCCCATTCACCATCCCTAACCCAAGCCATTACTTCCGGGTCTGCAAGGGAATAGCAGAGTTCCTTTCTGGTCACTGGATCTTCATAGGATTTAATTATTAACTGCCTTAATTCCCCCAATAGTAATACATAGTCGCCATAGAAGGAACCAAGGCTCTGTTCAAGCTCTTTTCGAAGGCGCTGTGCAAGGGCAGGACTCCTGCCTCCAGTAGATATGGACAGGCAGAGGTCCCCTCGTCTGACTATAGAAGGAACAATAAAACTGCAAAACTCAGGCAGGTCTACAACATTACAAAAGACTCTTTGTGATAAGGCCTCGTTATATACTAATTCCTGGACCCCAGAATCATCAGTGGCGGCAATCACCAGCCAGGCTCTGTCCAGATCCTCCGGGACAAAGGTCTTTGCTGCATGGTCTATCAGGCCATCTGATACCATTTCCCCAAGTGTCTCTGTTACCTCGGGGCTGATGAGTTTGACATGGGCACCGGCGCTCAAAAGGCCCTGCACTTTACGTTCAGCAACGCCTCCTCCGCCCACGACAACAACTTTCTTATTTCTCAAGTCCACAAAAAGCGGATAGTAACTATGGTCGGAAATTTTCTGTTTCATAGATTGAATAATATCAAGCAAATGTAAATCAGGCAACAACCGTTTATTCACAACCGTTTATTCATATAGGCTGTTTGCCTTTCGCCCAGAAGTATAAACGGTTACACAACATAATAGTTCATGAGGTCCATAGGTGAGGCATCCAATCAGCTACCTCACTTGCCAGGTATCCCCAGTTGCCTTTGACTTTTGCCAGTTGATCCGAAGCATGCCCGTGGACAAAGACAGAAATCCTTGCAGCGTCCCATGCATCATAGCCTTGGGCCAAAAAACCCCCGATAATGCCGGCAAGTACATCTCCCATGCCCCCTGATCCCATACCGGAGTTGCCCGAGGAGTTCAAGGCAACCCTTCCATCAGGTGCAGCAATTACAGTCCCGGCCCCCTTAAGGACCACAATGGCCTTTGAGGAATGGGCAAGGGAAATGGCCGCTGCCATGCGATCATACTGGACCTCAGCAGCAGTGCATCCGAGCATACAGGCCATTTCACCTGGATGGGGTGTTAATATCCGGGGCTGTTTTGCTCTTGCTACCGGACCATGATCCGTGCCCAGGGCAGTGAGTGCGTCGGCATCTGCTATCATAGGTATAGGGACTGTTTCAAAGAGAAAGCGTACAACATCCTGGGTCTCCTTGTTAAGCCCCAGGCCGGGTCCGATGCCGAGGGCCTTTTTTCTTTCCAGCATGGTCTTTATTATTGGGATGGCCTTTTTGGAAACAGTTCCTGATTTAGTTTCAGGAAGATCCTCAGTCATGGCTTCAGTAAGTTTCTGAGCAAGCACAGGCTGCACATCTGTTGGACATCCCACAGTGACAAGCCCTGCCCCTGCCCTGAGTGCTCCGTGGGCCATTAGTGCCGCCGCCCCTGTCTTTCCCCTTGAACCTGCCAGTATTAAAAGATGCCCGAATGTGCCTTTGTGGCCAATGGACGGCCTTGGTCGAAGAATGTCTCTGAAAGCCTTCTCATCGAATAGTTCGGTTTTGATATCTGCTTCAGCAACTGCCGTATCCGGTATGCCGATGTCAACAATGTGGAGATCTCCCACATATTCGGTTTCGGGATGCAAGATGAGCCCCAGCTTTGCAAGGGCCATGGTGGCAGTGAGATCAGCTCGTATTGACGTGCCCAGTGGACGCCCTGTATCAGTTGATAATCCGGAAGGGATATCAACTGCGACTATGGGTGCCGGACTTGCGTTTGCCATCTCGATGCATTGGGCAAACCTACCTGTAACTTCCCTGACAAGACCGGTCCCGAAGATGGCATCAACAATAAGGCCTGATTTCTCGATAGTTTCCAATATGGTTAAAAGGGAGTCGGAATCCAGGCACTCTGTGATAGGAAGCCCTAGTTTTTTTACT
>JAFDDO010000098.1 GCA_019310825.1 Deltaproteobacteria bacterium
ATCAGTCCTGTGCGGAAGATTTAAGGCATGTTCTAATACCCTGTCCATGACCGCCTGCGGGCCATGATCGGCCCAGCGCTCTCCATTTACAACTACCCTCGGCGTCCAGACTGACAGTACGGCCTTATCTTTCTTGAGGGTCCCGTCACCTATGAGCAGACCAAGCAGATACCCTTCGTCCTCTCCGTAAGGACCTTTCCAGGATTTAAGGCGGCGGTGGTTATTGATAAGAATCTTATCCCCGGTCCTGAGATCACCGGCCTTGATCCAGCCGGTCTTAATTCCCTTTCGGGTGATCTTTTCTGCCTTTAAAACCAGGTGATCAATGGTAAGTCTCAAGGAATAACCTTCCTGGGTGCGAAGGCGGAGGACCTCTTTCTGCCCGGTACAGAAAAATCCGTCAGACACAATTGGATAGGCATCGCCGTCCAGCACCACATTTCCTCTGTATCCTGTGATATCTGATACCTGGCGTGGTCCCTCCGACGTCTGAACAAAGGTATCTTTGGTCACACAAGGATTTGTGCTCTCGATCTGTCCCAGATCAGGAGTAGGATTTGTCCTGTTGATACGGTCCAGGAATACGATCCCTGGTTCACCGCTACTCCAGGCCGACTCCACTATATTGTCAAAAATAGCCGATGCCGATATCCAGCGGACCTCTTTGCCGGTCCTGGGGTTGAGTAGCGCGTAGTCCTCCCCACGATCAACCGCCTCCATAAATTTCTCTGTCAACGCCACGGAAATATTGAAGTTATTGAGCCTGTCAATACGCGTCTTAGTAGTAATAAATTCCTCAATATCAGGGTGATCCACTCTTAGAATAGCCATATTGGCACCACGCCTGGTACCACCCTGCTTGACTGTCTCAGTAGCCACATCAAATATGGTCATAAAGGAAATCGGGCCGCTTGCGATTCCCTGCGTGGATTTGACCCGGTCTCCCTTGGGACGTATTCTTGAAAAGGAAAAGCCTGTGCCCCCACCGCTCTTATGAATCATGGCAGTATGCTGTATTGCCTCAAAAATGCTTTCAATGGAGTCATCAATCGGAAGCACGAAACACGCAGATAGCTGTCCAAGCTCTCTGCCCGCATTCATTAAGGTCGGCGAATTGGGCATAAACCGAAGAGAGGTCATGATTCCATAAAAGGCCTCGGCAAGGGCATCTACATCGGCATTCTCATCGTATATAAGATCTGCCTTGGCAATTGTCCTTGCCACCCTCCTGAACATCTCTTCAGGAGTTTCAAAATTTTTACCCTGCTCGTCTTTCTTCAGATATCTGCGGGCCAAAACAACAAGTGCGTTATTAGTCAGTAGAAGATCTGTATTGGGAAGGCTACTGCCCGAACTTGATGAAGACGGTCGGCTGGATTCTATTAAATTTGCCATGATATATGCCTACTCTCCGGAAATTTCGCGCCCTGCCCCTGTCTGTGTGTTATGCACTGGCAGTTACAGGGTATTTAGCAAGATTCATTTTGGCAGTAGAATCATTCATGATTCTACTGCCAAAAGTCTGAAATATGATTCCGCTCAAAAGGCCCGAGATGCAAGGCGATAAATTTTTCAGCTGAACCATGAATAAATATATACAATATATAGTAGATTGCCACTATAAGAAACATCCATTTTGTGTGGCTGTTATCTATGCTGTAATAACATGAAAACGGTTGACATCGACTGACCCGGTGGCTTTAGTGGATGCCAAGTTCATAGTATAGGAATTTCCATTTTAGACACGGATTACACGGATGGCTATGGGTTAGGTTTATACTGTGTAATCCGTAAAATCTGTGTTGAAAATTTTTTATTTAATCATCATGACTATAAAAATCTACAATACATTTACCCGCAAGAAAGAGGCCTTTGAGCCCCTGACTCCAGGATATGTGCGCATGTATGTATGCGGCATAACGGCCTACGATAGGTGTCACATTGGGCACGCCCGTTCAGCGGTAGTCTTTGATGCAGTGCTAAGGCACCTTAGATACAGAGGATTTGAGGTGAATTTCATAAGGAATTTCACTGACATTGATGACAAGATCATCAACCGGGCCATTGAGGAAGGAATTTCCCCTGAGGCCCTTGCAGAAAGAGAGATAAAGCACTTCTACCAGGACACGGATGCACTGGGTGTGCTCCGTGCTAGCACAGAACCAAGGGCAAAAGAACACATCCAGGAAATTATAGAACTCATAGAGATATTGATAAATAAAGGCCATGCTTATACTTCAGGGTGTGATGTCTATTTCTCTGTGCGGAGTTTCCCCGGCTACGGAGCCCTATCCAGAAGAAATGTAGAAGAAATGCGGGCCGGAGCCAGGATAGCCGTGGGAGAACAGAAACAAGATCCAATGGATTTTGCGCTATGGAAGGCTGCAAAACCCGGTGAGCCCAAATGGGACAGTCCATGGGGACCAGGCAGGCCCGGATGGCATATAGAATGCTCAGCCATGAGCATGAAGTACCTGGGGCCGACTCTGGACATTCATGGCGGCGGTCTGGATCTTATATTTCCACACCACGAAAACGAGCGTGCTCAATCCGAGGCGGCAACAGGAAAGACCTTTGTCCGTTTCTGGATGCACAATGGCTTTGTAACGATCCTTAGCGAGAAGATGTCAAAGTCCCTTGGAAATTTTGTAACCATCCAGGAGATCCTGGAAAAATATCATCCGGAGGTCTTAAGGCTCTTTCTACTGTCCAAGCATTACCGCAGTCCCCTTGATTACAGTCCTGATGCCCTGACCGAGACGACCTCCGCCCTTGATCGATGCTATACGGCCCTTTCCGAGGCAAGGCATCTGGCCGAAAGACCAATGAAAAAACAACGGCCCCTCACTGATGAGGCCGGGGAAACCATAGATACACTGAATCATCTGAAAGATAGATTTGACCAGGCCATGGATGATGATTTCAATACTGCGCAGGCCCTTGGGTACCTCTTTGATGGTGTTAGGGCCTTAAATCGCCTTGGCCAAGAAGCCGAAAATAGGCCCTCGGCCCTTTACATAGAACCTTTGAAATTCGGAGCAGATGCAATACAGAATGCCGCCAGGGTGCTGGGGTTGCTCAATCAAGATCCGGATGCATATCTTAGAAAGAGGAATCTTGAGGCACTGGGCCTTCTTGGTATGACAGAAGGCGATGTGTTGGAGGTTATTAAGGAGCGGACCAGGGCCAGAGAGGAAAAAGATTGGGCTAGTGCAGACAGGATCAGGGATGAACTCGGAGCCAAGGGGATAATTCTTCAGGACGGACCTGAGGGGACTTCCTGGACAATAAAGCCAGGGTCTTGATTTTTCAAAGCTAAACGCTAATAGCTAACAGCTAATTACTTAACTTAGGTGAGAAAGACTGCCGATGTTACGGGATAAAAAATATATCTCAATAAATTTCAGCGAAACCGATTTGACAGAAAGGAACAAGGAGCTTTCTGTCATATTGGATATTAGCAATTTTCTGTCATCGTCCCTGAAAATCGATGATGTTTTGAATGGGGCGGCATTTAAAATGCTCGAACATTTCGAATTTGATTCCTGCAGGATCTACTTGATGGACAAAAGTGGCCGGCACTTGAACCTGGCGGCATTCCGGGGAACCGACCCGGGGGGTCTTGAACGTGTTGGGATAACAGAAGGTTTCACAGGAAAGGCCGCCAGGACGCATTCTTTCATTGCTCAACACGTTTCTGAGCTTGAGGACAAGAAAAGGGCCGCTCTGCTTACAAGTAAGGGTTTCAAGATCATCATATGCGTTCCCCTCATTGCCGCTGGTGAGGTTGTGGGTGTTATGAATCTGTCGTCCGGTAAGCTGATTAAGCTTGATCAAGAAATGATAGACCTTCTTGAGGTAATAGGAAATCAAATATCCGTAGCAATAAAAAACGCATGGTTTTATGAAAATATTCTGAAAAAGAAAGATAAACTACTTGAGAAAAAGAACATGATCGAGTTTTTCGCTTACTCGACCTCCCATGATCTCAAAGGCCCTGCTATCGCGATCTATGGCATCTCCAAACTCCTCAACAAAAAATATAGTCACATTTTGAATGATAAGGGTAGAGATTATTGTGAGCAGATTCAAAAGACATCCGAACAAATAGTAACCCTTGTTGAAAAAATAAATATATATGTACAGGCAAAGGTTGCGCCTTTGAATATTGAAGATATCAGAATTGGGGAGATAATTAATGAGTTAAAGGAGGAGTTTTCTTCTGTTTTGGAAAGCCGCCATATTAATTGGAGGAAGCCTAAAGAAGATCATTTAATCAGGGCAGACAGGCTTTCAATCACCAGAGTCCTGCGCAATCTTGTGGACAATGCGCTCAAGTATGGCGGAGATAACTTGAGCGAAATCAGCATCGGCTACAAAGAAGATGAAAACTTGCATTTCCTTTCAGTGGGCGACGATGGTGTCGGAGTTAAAAAGGATCAGTATGAGAATATTTTCCGGGTCTATCAGCGGGAGAAGACCTCCCAAGGGACTGCAGGTGCTGGTTTGGGCCTTGCCATTGTGAAGGAGGTGGCAGAGAGGCATGGAGGAAGGGCCTGGGCAGAGCCGGGACCAGAGAAGGGGACCACTTTTTACGTTGCAATATCAAAGAAACTGCAGAGGGGTTAAAAGTCTGTCCGAAACATTTCTGTTTTACAAAAAGAGGGTTCAGGATTTTAATAACCGTCCTCTATAGCAATTATTCGCTCCCTGACTGCCGAGGAGTGTGAACGGTTACTCTCTATCCGGGGGGGATAACCCTTAATTATTAAGCCTGGTCCTCAAAATTTGTTCCAGTTGCCAACACAGGAAGAGTTCTTTGCCCGATTGGGCTCTTAGATCTGAAAGTTCTGCCGGATTCAGCAGGTCATTAATCCGTGAGCATAGATAATTGATACAAAAGTGGTGCCGAGCAAAGAGCTGACAGCCAATGGGACCGAGAAACAGACAGTCTTTTTCCCCAAGACGTTCAGTGGGTATCTTCCTTTCCAGAAGCAAATTGAGCAGTAACACAAACTCGTCATACCAGTCTTCAATACCAGCCCCACAACAACCGCCACCCGGGACCTCGGCTGCGCACATGGCACATTCAGTCACTACACCAAACCTCTCCATCAGCTCGTAGCTTTTTGAAATCTCTTTTTTGTAAAGTCCGAGGAGCCGGTCAATTTCGCTGTCTGATGCCAGATCTTTTCCATGTTTTTCCCATAAATATTTAGCTAGAGCGATTTTTTCTTCAATAGATATTTCGTTTGAGTATAAACTAAAGTCGGGCATTGTTTCTAAACAGCTCCTTAAAATATTAATTCAACTCGGTTTATGCATGACAACTGGTTTCAAAAAACCAGGCGCATAAAATCTTCTGCCAGTATTATGGGACGTTTGTAGACTTTGCTGCAGGGTGTGATCAGATCATGCTCATCGCAATTTGGATAAAAATGGTTAAGGAGCAGTCGCTTAACTCTGGCATCTTGGGCAATTTTCCCTGCTTCAGAGGGAGTCAGGTGCCCTGAGATCTTCTGGCCTTCAGGTGCTGCGCACTCTAAAACCAGAAGGTCAGTGTCCTGAGCTAACTCTATCAGTTCATCACAGAAATCAGTGTCTCCTGAAAATACCACTGATTTGCCATCCGATGTCTCGATTCGATAGGCCAGGCTCTGAGGGGTATGTTTGGTGGGCGCACTTCGTATTGTAAGGGGAGGGAGTTGCATCGCTGCTTTCATCCCCGGTGGTATCTCTTCGAAGATGATTTTCCCAGGCTCAGGTTCCACCCAATGTCCGAATGCCTGTATCAGGGACTGATAAAACTGCTTGAGCCCTTCAGCAGCTATGACCATAACCGGAGAATTCCTCTCGTATCCGGGTGGATACCTTGTAGCAAAGATAAAGGGTGCCAGTTCCCCTATGTGATCCGGGTGGAAGTGTGTATATAGCAAGATGTCAAGCGTATTATAGGATATGCCCGCCTTAACCAGTTGTCTTAAGGTCCCTGCCGCACTGTCTATTAGCAGGGTCTGTCCTTCGATCTTCAAGCAGGTAGCAGGACCGGCCCTCCTTATGGAAGGGACACCGGTTCCGGAACCAAGCACGACTACCTCTATCATTTTTCTGACTCCTTCGAAGAAGGTTCACTTATACCTAAAATGAGCTATTAGCCTTTAGCAGTTAGCTATTAGCTATTAGTTTAATGATTACAGAATGTTTTACTATTACAAACTATCACCCGTTGGGTGTTATTTCTAATTAACGTAATACCCTGATTTTCCAAAGCTAAACGCTAATGGCTAACAGCTAATCGCTTAATTTAGATTACAGATTTAACGGGACCAGTTCTATCTGTCCCCAGATCCCAAGTTTTGTTCCCTTTATAATCACTCCTCCCAGAATTCCGGGAATTTTTTTTAAGGCATTGAGGCCCGGGTTTATATCTCTTTCCGTTCTTATCATGTTTCCCATAGATGTTGCAGTTGCATCTGCCAAAGATACGGATTGAGAGACTATAGTCACTGCATCTGCCTTTCCAAGACTTCTTGAGTGACCCACTGTACCCGATGAGGTACATATTCCTAAAGACATTTGGCTGGGAGCAACGGCAATGCCGATTCGTCCGCTAAGTGGCGAACTGCCTGCCCAAATGGCTGAAATAATTGGCTCAAGAACCCAGAGGAATATATCTCCACCATTTTCCACTATAACCTCACCCGAAGTAAACTCCACACACCTTTTGCCAACATGCTGGGCAATAGCTCCGGCCACTGCGGCCATTGGGCCGACACCAGCGGCTGCGGAACTTTCTAACATGTCCCTGACTACGGCAGGGGCAAAAGGGTCATCAGGCAAGGGGATATAGCTTTCGAGAAAACCAGGGTGGCTGCGGGCATAACCCTCAATAGAGAGCCGGACCTCTATGACCCATGTTGAGGCTTCATTTTCAAGATTGCGGTCAGACTGTATGTGAAGATCAGTTTCCTGATGGCGGACTTGAAAGCCGGTCAGGCCGTTTCTGGCTATAAAAGAACGGTATCTGCGCTTTTCTCCCACCGGCTTCAGGCCAGAATATCCCCAAGTTCGTGACGTGGGGGCCGCGTGAGCAATTCATTAACAGCATCTTTAGGGTCAAGGCCTTGGTAGAGCACCCTGTAAACCTGATTCGTAATGGGCATCTCGATCTTGTACTTCTCAGCCATCGCATAGACTGAGTTCGTAGTCTTGACACCTTCTGCTACCATGCTCATTTCCTTCAGTATGGTATCGATGGACTTGCCCTGGCCCAGCTTTAGGCCAACCTGGCGATTCCGGCTCAGGTCTCCGGTACAGGTAAGTACAAGATCTCCAAGACCGGCAAGTCCTGCAAAGGTCAGAGGATTTGCACCCAACCTCATACCTAGGCGTGACATCTCCGCAAGTCCCCTGGTAATCAAGGCTGCTCTTGTATTGGTCCCAAATCCCATACCGTCTGATATGCCGGAGGCGATAGCCATGACGTTTTTTAAAGCCCCGCCCAGTTGAACGCCCATAAGATCCAAGCTGGTATAAACCCTGAAGGTCTCAGTAGTAAAAAGGTCCTGGAGACCGGTACACAGTTTATGTTCTGAAGCTGCTATTGTGATAGCAGTCGGAATGGAAGATGCTACCTCTTGAGCGAAACTTGGGCCGGAAAGGGCAGCTAACCTGCCGGATATTCTTGAGGGAAGCACTTCCTCCATGATCTCCGTCATGGTGAGCAATGTCCTGTTTTCTATCCCCTTGCTGGCAGAGACCAGCGCATAAGGAAGATTTTGTGATTTTGAAAGA